>NZ_JBHSPA010000047.1:0-228296 GCF_042656245.1 Nonomuraea insulae | reverse complement strand
CGACCCGCCGGGTGTGGTCAGCACCACGCGGGCGGCGGCGCGCACGCGGGGGTGGGCGTCGGGGGTGGCGATCGGCCAGCCGACCTCGCCCATCGGGCCCAGGTCGTTGACGTCGTTGCCGACGTAGGCGACGCGGGCCGGGTCGAGGCCCTCGATGTTCAGCCAGTCGCGCAGCACGGTGCGCTTGTCGGCCAGGCCCTGCAGCACGGGCACGCCGAGCTTGCGGGCGCGGGCGGCCACCACCGGGTTCTGCTCGGTGGACATGATCAGCACCTTGACGCCGGAGCGGCGCAGCAGCGACACGCCCATGCCGTCGGAGCGGCTGACCAGCACCATCTCGCGGCCGTCGGAGTCGATGTAGGCGCGGTCGTCGGTGTGCACGCCGTCGAAGTCGGTGATGACGGCGTCCACGTCGATCGGCTCGGGCGTGTCGATGAACGGGGCGAGCGCGCGCACGAGCTCCAGGTCCTCCGGGTTGTCGATCTCCACGGCGTGCCGCACCGGCACCGGCTGCACGGCGACCTCGCCGAAGAAGCGGTGGCCGTGCTCGCGCAGGCCCTCGGTGCGCATGACGTAGAAGGCGCCGTTCTCGCGGAACTCGGGGTCGCGATCCTGACGGCGCTGCCGGACGGCCGGGTCGTGGTTGATCCCGCCACCGGTGGCCGTCCACAGGAACTCGTGCGTGGGCAGGCCGGACACGACCGAGTCGGCCTCGCCGTCGAGCACCTTGCGCACCGCCGCGGACAAGTCGCCGGGGTCGATGAACGCGCTGGTGCACTGCACGAGCACGACGACCTCCGGCGCCTCCTCCAGGGCGTCGAGCGCGTGCAGCACGGCGGACTCGCTGGAGGCGGTGGCGCCGCTCAGCTCCTCGGGGCGCTCCACCACGATCGCGCCCGCCTGCCTGGCGGTCTCGGCGATCCCGTCGTGGTCGGTGCTGACCACGACCTGGTCCACCAGGTCGGCGCGCAGGCACGCCCGCACTGCCCGGGTGACCAGCGGGACACCCCCGACCAGGGCGAGGTTCTTCAGGGGTACGCCCGCCGAACCTCCGCGGGCGGGAACTACGGCCAGGACTCGCAAGGTGTGTCTCCTCAGTGCATCGGATTGCACCCAGAAGCTAGAGGGCTGGATTGAACGGCCAGCGTCACCGTCATTAACTTTCCATGGGGATCCGGTAGAGCAACTCTGGCCGGCCCACTCCGCCGTACTGCGGGACACGGGCTGCCACCCCCAGCTCCACCAGGTATTCCAGGTAGCGCCGGGCCGTCACGCGGGACACTCCGATCGCGTCCGCCACGGCCTGCGCGCCCACCCCCCGCGGATGCTCGCGCAACTGCGCGGCCACGGTGCCGAGGGTGTCGCTCGCCATGCCTTTGGGCAGCTCCGAGGGGCCCCGCAGGGCGCCCAGGACGCGGTCCACGTCGCCCTGGCCGACGGCCAGGCCGGCCTCCTCCTTGAACCGGGCGTAACGCGTCAGCTTCTCCGCGAGTGTCGCGTAGGTGAACGGTTTGAGCAGGTACTGGGAGATGCCCAGCGACACCGCTGAACGCACCATGGCCAGGTCGCGCGCGGAGGTGACGGCGATCACGTCGCACATGAGGCCGCCCGCCCGCACCGCCCGGCACACCTCCAGGCCGTGCATGTCCGGCAGGTACAGGTCGAGCAGGATGAGGTCCACGGGCCGCCCGCGCAGGAAGCGCAGCGCCTCCCCGCCGGACCTGACCACCCCGGCCACCGCGAAGCCGGGCACCCTCTCGACGTAGATGCGGTTGGCCTCGGCGGTGATCTCCTCGTCCTCGACCACCAGCACGGATATGATCGAGCCCGAGCCCGGCACTGAGACGGTCATGGCACCGGCAGCCTCACCGTGAACGCCGAGCCCGCCACCTCGATGCTGCCGCCCAGCCGCCGCACCGCCTGCCCCACCAGCGCCAGGCCCAGGCCGTGCCCGTCGCCCTTGGTGGTCCAGCCCTTCTCGAACGCGTCCTTGCCGGTCAGCCCGGGACCGTCGTCGGAAACCCTGATCACCACTCCGCGCTCGTCGGCGCTCAGGTGCGCCTCCACCCGGGTGGCCGCGTCGATGGCGTTGTCGATCAGGTTGCCCACGATCGTGACCAGCTCGCGCGGGTCGAGGCCCAGGTCGTCCAGCTCGCTGTCGTCGGTGATCACCAGCTCGCCGCCGCGCTCGGCCGCCTCGGCGCACTTGCCCAGCAGCAGCGCCGCCAGCACCGGCTCGCGCACCGCTCCGACCACCCGGTCGGTCAGCTCCTGCGCGGCCCGCAGCTCCGCCGTGCCCAGGGCCACCGCCTGCTCGGTACGGCCCAGCTCCACCAGCGTGATCACCGTGTGCAGCCGGTTGGCCGCCTCGTGCGCGGCCGAGCGCAGCGAGTCGGCGAAGCCGCGCTCGGCGTCGAGCTGCCCGGTGAGCGCCTGCAGCTCGGTGTGGTCGCGTACGGTGACGACCGTGCCGAGCCTGCTGGCCGCGCTGTTGACGGCCAGGACCCGGTCCCCGACCAGGTGGACGCGTTCCTCGTCGTCGGCGAGCACCTCCTCGAGACCCAGTTCGCGCACGTGCCGGCCTTCGGCGTCGGCGGGCAGGCCGAGCAGCAGCCGGGCCGCGTCGTTGCACAACGTCAGCGTGCCGTCCCTGCCGACCAGCAGCAGGCCCTCCCTGACGGCGTGCAGGACCGCGTCGTGGTGCTCGTGGATGCGGCCCAGCTCGACCGGGCCCAGGCCGTGCGTCTGGCGGCGCAGCCGCGCGGTGACCAGCCAGGTGCCGGCCGCGCCCAGGGAGAGCGCGAGCGCGACGACGAGGGCACCCCAGGCGAGCCGGTCGCGCAGCCTGGCGCTGATCCGGTCGATCGTGATGCCGGCGCTGACCAGGGCCCTGACCCGGCCGTCCACCATGACCGGCGTCACCGCCCGCTTGGAGGCGCCGAGCGTGCCGGTGTAGGTCTCGGTAAAGGTCTCACCGGCCAGCGCCCGGCCGGTGTGGCCGAGGAACCGCTTGCCGATCTCGCCGCGGGTCGGGTGGGTGTAGCGGGTGCCGTCGGGCTTCATGATGGTGACGAAGTCCACGCCCGTCGCGCCGCGCACGCGTTCGGCGTACGGCTGCAGCCGTACGGTCGGGTCAGGCTGGTCCAGGGCGTCCAGCACGTCAGGCGAGGCCGCCACGCTGACCGCCACGGCCGTGGCGGTGGCGCCCGCCTCCTCGGTGAGCAGCTCGTGCGCCTGCACCAGGGCGAGCGCCGCGCCGCCCGTCACCGTGACGGCGACCACGAGCAGCTGCAGGACCAGCATCTGGCCCGCCAGGCTCCAGCCCCGCATCTCCGTCACCCCCATGAACGAAACTTACGCAATAGTGACCTGCATCACCCGTGAGGCGCATAGTCGCACAAACAGAAGGTCGTTCCAAAACGCCGGAGACCCCCCTATGCGCGATCGCACTCGCTATCTCTACCTGGCCGTCATTGTGGCGGTCCTGCTCGGGATCCTGGTCGGCTTCGTCTGGCCGGACGTGGGCAAAGAGCTCAAACCCATCGGCACCGGCTTCGTCGCGCTGATCCAGATGGTGATCGGCCCGATCATCTTCTGCACGATCGTGCTGGGCATCGGCTCGGTGCGTCAGGCGGCCCAGGTCGGCAAGGTCGGCGGGCTCGCCCTCGGCTACTTCATCGTCATGTCCACGGTAGCGCTGCTCATCGGCCTGGTCGTCGGCAACATCATCGACCCGGGCTCGGGCCTGCAGCTCACCGAGACCGGCAGGGCGGCGGCCGAGGCGGAGGCGGCCAAGGGCGCGGACGCCAGCACCGTCGACTTCCTGCTCGGCATCATCCCCAAGACGGTGGTCTCGGCGCTCACCAACGGCTCCGTGCTGCAGGCGCTGCTGGTCGCGCTGCTGACCGGGTTCGCGCTGCAGGCCATGGGGCCCAAGGGCGCGCCGATCCTGCGTGGTGTGGAGCACTTCCAGCGGCTGGTGTTCCGCATCCTGGCCATGGTCATGTGGGCGGCGCCGGTGGGCGCGTTCGGCGCCATGGCGGCCGTCGTCGGCGCCACCGGGATCGAGGCGCTCAAGAGCCTGGCCATCATCATGATCGCCTTCTACGTGACGTGTGTGTTGTTCGTCGGCGTGGTACTCGGCACGGTCCTGTGGGTGTTCGCCCGGATCAACCTGTGGTCGCTGCTGCGCTACCTGGGCAGGGAGTTCCTGCTGATCCTGTCCACGTCCTCGTCGGAGACCGCCCTGCCCCGGCTCATCGCCAAGATGGAGCACCTGGGCGTGAGCAAGACCGTGGCCGGCATCACCGTGCCGACCGGCTACTCCTTCAACCTCGACGGCACCGCGATCTACCTGACCATGGCCACGCTGTTCATCGCCTCGGCCACCGGGGCGCCGCTGGAGCTCGGGGAGCAGGTGGCGCTGCTGCTGTTCATGATGATCGCCTCCAAGGGGGCGGCGGGCGTCACCGGGGCGGGCCTGGCCACGCTGGCCGGCGGCCTGCAGGCGCACCGGCCGGAGCTGGTGGACGGCGTGGGCCTCATCGTGGGCATCGACCGGTTCATGTCCGAGGCCCGGGCGCTGACCAACTTCGCCGGCAACGCCGTGGCCACCGTGCTCGTCGGTACCTGGACGGGCGAGTTCGACCGGGACCGGGCGGAGCTGGTGCTGGCCGGGCAGGCGCCGTTCGACGAGGCCACGCTGCTGGACGACGGCGGCACCGACGGCACTGACGGCTCGGACGAGGACGAGCCGCCGCGCGAGCCGGCCAAGGAGATGTCGCCCGCCTAGGGTTTGCGGCCGATCCCCGCGTACGCCATCCGGGCCAGGTCGTCGTCCACGAGGATCGGGTCGACCGGGTCGGCGAACGGCCAGACCTGGTGGGTCGGCAGGCCGGTGGCCAGGCCCGGCGGGATGAGCTCGAAGTCGCCGAAGAAGGCGGCGATCTCCTTGCCGGGCCGCGGCGTGAAGTCCGCGTTGGCCTTGCGGTAGAAGCCGGTGACCTGGGCCGTGCGCTCGGTGGCCACGTCGTTGGTCACGTGCGAGATCGCCAGGTAGCTGCCGGGCGCGAGCGCGGAGCGGTAGGCGGCCATGAAGCTCCGCGGGTCGTCCTCGTCGCCGATGAGGTGCAGGACGAACATCATCAGCACGGCCACCGGCCGGTCGAGGTCCAGCAGCTCGCGCACCTCGGGAGCGGCCAGGATCTCCTCCGGCCGGCGGGCGTCGCCCAGGACCATGGCCACCCGGTCCGGGTCGGCCAGCCCATCACCAGGTCACCCAGGTCCCGGTCGGCCTTGAAGTGTCCTTGCCGCCGAGGAAGTAGTCATACATCCGCGCCGCGTTGGGGATGTGGGGGTTCACGCTCTGCGGCGCCTCTTCGGTCATACCATCATGATCCACTACAGCGGCGCGGGAAATCCACCGTCGGCAGCCGCAGGACGAATCGGGCGCCACCCACGTAGTCCTCCACGCTGATCTGGCCCCGGTGCGCCATCGCCACGTCGCGCGCGATGGCCAGGCCCAGCCCCGTGCCGCCCGCGTCGCGGCTGCGGGCGGCGTCGAGGCGGGTGAAGCGCTCGAAGATGCGCTCGCGGTCGCCCTCGGCGATCTCCATGCCGTCGTTCTCGACCGCCAGCACCGCCGTCCCGTCCGACCTGGACACCGAGACGCGGACCGCGTGCTCGGCGTGGCGCTGCGCGTTGTCCAGCAGGTTCGTCAGGACCCGGGCGAGCTGGAGCCGTACGCCCTCGACCACCACCCCCTCGTCCAGGTCCACCCGCACGGGGAGCTTGTCACTGCGCACGGCGAGCTCCTGCCGCACCAGCGCGGCCAGGTCGATGCGTTCCTTGGCCACGTCCACCCGCGAGCCGATCCTGGCCAGCAGCAGCAGGTCCGTGATGATGGCCTCCAGTCGGTCGGTGTCGCGCAGCGCGCTTTCCACCAGCGTGCCCACGTCGGTGTCGTCCGGGTAGAGCTGGGCGCTCTCCAACTGCGCCCGCAGCCCGGCGATCGGGGTGCGCAGCTCGTGCGAGGCGTCGGAGGCGAACTGGCGCTGCTGCTGGGCGGAGCGTTCCAGCCGGGCCAGCGTGCCGTTGACGGAGCGGGCGAGCTGGGACACCTCGTCGTCGCCCGGCGGCTGCGTGACGCGGTGGCTGAGGTCCCCGGCGTAGACGGCGTCCAGCTCCGCCCGCATGGTCGCCACCGGCCGCAGCGCCCGCCCGGTGACCAGCCACGTGGCCCACCCCGCCAGCGCGATGAGCAGGGCCACCTCCCCGAACACGACGATCTCGAGGGTATGGCCGGCCAGCACCTCGGGCGTGCTGCGGCCCGCGTAGACGATGGGGGAGTCGGCGAACACGCTGACGCGTACCGCCGTCAGGTTCACGCACTCGGTCGGCAGGCAGCTCGTGGTGTTGATGACCCGGTTCTTGGCGGTGGGGCGCACGTCGCTGAGCGGCGGCAGGTTCCTGGCCGCGTCACTCGTGGCCAGGAAGCGCCCGTCGGGGCCGACCACCTGGATCAGGTCCACCGACGGGATGGGCACCGGGATGGCGGCGCCCATGGGCAGCGCGCCGCCGCGCATCTCGAACGCGATCCGCTCGGCCGTGTCCCTGGTGTCGCTGAACACGCTGGCCGTGACCAGCGTCCTGGCCGCGATGACTCCGGCTATGCCCACGGGCATGAGCACGAGGGCGGCTACGGCCGTCGCGATGAGGGTCACGCGTCCGCGCAGGGACCTGGCCCACCAGGGTGCCACCCCCCGAGGTTACCGAGCGTGATTGCAGTGATATGTCGGGTATTTGTTGGTTAACGGGAAAGTTTCTCCCAACCCGTCATCGTTGCAGCCACACGGTGGTGTCCGGCGGGATCACCCCGTCCTCCATCAGCGGGCCGCTGGACAGCAGCACCTCGCCCGGCAGATCGACGCGTGCGGGCTCCTCGCCCGTGTTGAGCACCACGATCAGCCCGGGGTCGCGCTCGATGGCCAGCACGTCCTTCGGCGAGTCGAGCCACCTCAGCGTGCCGCCGCCGAGCGCCGGGTGCCGCTTGCGCAGCTTCAGCGCGGCCCGGTAGAGGTTCAGCGTGGAGCCGGGGTCGTCCTGCTGCGCCTCGGCCGACAACTCCGCCCACTCGGCGGGGATCGGCAGCCACGGGTCGCGCCAGCCGAGCCCGTCGGCGGAGGTCCACGGGAGAGGCACCCGGCAGCCGTCGCGGCTCTGGCCCCGGCGCAGGAACGCCGGGTCCTGCCGCAGCTCGTCGGGCAGGTCGAGCACCTCCGGCAGGCCCAGCTCCTCACCGTTGTAGAGGTAGGCGGAGCCGGGCAGCGCCAGCATGAGCAGCGTGGCCGCCCGCGCGCGGGCCAGGCCGCCGTGGCGGGTGACGTGGCGCGGCTTGTCGTGGTTGGACAGCACCCAGGTGGTGGGCGCGCCGACCAGTTCGGCCTCCTTCAGCGACTTCTCGATCACGGCACGGAAGGACTTGGCGTGGAAGTCCGCCATCATGAACTCGAAGTTGAACGCCTGGTGCAACTCCTGCGGGCCGATGTAGCGGGCCAGCCGCTCCGGCGAGGACACCCACGCCTCGGCCACCGCCATCCGCCCGCCGGGGTAGGAGTCGAGGATCGGCCGCCACTCGCGGTAGATCTCGTGCACCCCGTCCTGGTCGAAGTACGGCACCTGCTCATCGCCCAGCATCTCCGCCTGCGGCCCGTCCTTCTGCCCCACGTCAGGCAGGCCCTCGGCCTTGACCATGCCGTGTGCCACGTCGATCCTGAAGCCGTCCACGCCCCGGTCGAGCCAGAACCGCAGGATGCCGCGGAACTCGGCGCGCACCTCGGGGTTGTCCCAGTTGAGGTCGGGCTGCTCGGGCGCGAACAGGTGCAGGTACCAGGAGCCGTCCTCGACCTGCGTCCACGCGGGCCCGCCGAAGATCGACTCCCAGTCGTTGGGCTTGTCGCGGAAGATGTAGCGCTCACGCAGCCCGGCCTGGAACCAGGGGTGCCGGTCGGAGGAGTGGTTCGGCACCAGGTC
The DNA here is from genome assembly GCF_042656245.1 of Nonomuraea insulae. Classification (NCBI taxonomy): domain Bacteria; kingdom Bacillati; phylum Actinomycetota; class Actinomycetes; order Streptosporangiales; family Streptosporangiaceae; genus Nonomuraea; species Nonomuraea insulae. The sequence goes on along the minus strand of NZ_JBHSPA010000047.1, from coordinate 220,265 downwards.
CACGATGACCCTGATGTCTCGGGCGTGCGCGTCGGCGACGAGCGCGTCGAAGTCGGCCAGCGAGCCGAACATGGGGTCCACGTCGCGGTAGTCGGCCACGTCGTAGCCGCCGTCGGCCATGGGGGAGGTGTAGAAGGGGCTCAGCCAGATGGCGTCCACGCCCAGCTCCGACAGGTAGCCCAGGCGATCGCGCACGCCTGCGAGGTCTCCCGTGCCGTCGCCGTCGGCGTCGGCGAAACTACGCGGGTAGACCTGGTACACGACGGCGTCACGCCACCAGTCGTCGTTGCCGAGCATGGCTGTCCTTCCCCCGGGTGACCCGAGATGTCGGGTGGTGTTCTGGCCAACGATGTCGTGATCGTCCGCAGATGGTCAAGCGCAAGTTTCGGAAAGTTGCAGATTTCACCATCGGCGATCGTCCGGAGTGCCCGCCAGGTCAGGTGGTGCGGGGTCAATCTGGATCAGGTAACGCTCTTTCGCAAATTCTTCCAATTCTTGCAAAGAGCGGCTAACGTCCCGGAAACGTTCCGGCATTCTTCTCCGGCGGCGGCGCGTGTGGCGCCGCCCGTCCTCGGTGACCTCAGGAGGTCCCCCATGCGCATCCGGGCTCTGGGTGTGGCAGCTCTCGCGACTCTCGCGTTCGCCGCGACGGCGTGCGGCGAATCCCCGTCCTCCCCCCAGGCGGCACCCAGCGCGTCGGCCGCGGCCTCGTCGCCGGGCGGCGGCGGCACGCTGGTGATCTGGGCCGACCCCAGCCGGGTCAAGCCGCTCAAGCCCTTCGCCGACCAGTTCGGCACCGAGAACGGCGTGAGCGTCGAGGTGAAGGAGATCAGCAAGGACAACCAGATCACCTTCCTGACGGCCTCCCAGCAGGGCAGCGGTCCGGACATCATGATCGGCGCCCACGACTGGATCGGCAATCTGGTGCAGAACGGCGCCATCGACCCGGTGACTCTCACCGAGGAGCAGAAGGCGGCCTTCTCCCCGAAGGCGATCCAGGCCGTGACGTTCAACGGGCAGATCTACGGGGCCCCGTACGCGGTGGAGAACATCGCCCTCATCCGCAACACCGAGCTCGCCCCCGACGCTCCCGCCTCCATCGAGGAGCTGATCGAGAAGGGCAAGGAGCTGAAGAAGGCCGGCAAGGTCAAGGAGGTGCTCTGCATCCCCGTCGGCCAGAAGGGCGACGCCTTCCACGTCTACCCGATCTTCGCCTCCGGCGGCGGCGCGCTGTTCGGCACCACCGCCGGCGGCGACCCCGACCCCAAGCAGGTGCTGCTCGGCTCGGCGGACTCGGTCAAGGCGTTCGGGAAGCTGAAGGAGCTCGGTGAGAAGGGCGAGGGCGGCCTGCGCACCTCGCTGACGAACGAGAACTACATCGTCAACTTCGCCGGCGGCAAGTGCGCCTACCTCGTCTCGGGCCCGTGGGCGATCAGCGAGGTCAAGAAGGGCGGCATCGACTACGACATCACGCCCGTCCCGCCGTTCGAGGGCGGCAGGCCCGCCACCCCGTTCGTCGGCGTGCAGAGCTTCTTCGTCGCCTCCAAGGGCAAGAACAAGGCCCTGGCGCAGGAGTTCGTCGCCAATTACGTGACCAACAAGGACGTCGCCAAGGCGCTCTACGACGCCGACCCGCGGCCCCCGGCGCTGACCGCCGCCCTCGACGAGGTGCAGGCGAGCGACCCCGACGCGGCCAAGTTCATGGACGCGGGCAAGGACGGCCTGCCGATGCCGGCCATCCCCGAGATGGCGGCCATCTGGGAGCCGTTCGGCATCGCGGAGAACGCCGTGGTCAAGGGCGGCGACGCGGCCAAGGCCGCCACGGCGGCGCAGAAGGCCATCGACGGCTCGCTCAAGAACTGACATGGCCCTGGACGTGCGCGAGACCGTGGAGGACAAGGCTCCTCCACGGCCCCGCCGGGAGATCACCACCGCCTTCGTGGTGAGCAGGATCGTCGTGCTCGCCGTCGCGTCCGCGATCCTGCTGTACGCCGTGCCGCCGCTGGTCGCCGCCGGCTCCTGGGTCTGGCTGGCGCTGCTGGGCGCGCTCAGCGCGGGCCTGGCCTACCTCTACCTGACCCGCCGCTTCATCCCGGCCAAATACCTCGTGCCGGGCACCGTGTTCCTGATCGCCTTCCAGGTGTTCCCCGTCCTCTACACGGTCACCACGGCGTTCACGAACTTCGGCGACGGGCACCGCGGCGACAAGGCCACCGCCGTCACCGCCATCGAGACCGGCTCGGTCCGCCAGGCGCCCGGCTCGCCCGAGTACGCGCTCACCGTGGCGCTACGCGAAGGCGACCTGGTGTTCCTGCTGGTGGATCCGGCGACCAAGCAGGCGAGCCTGGGAACGGCCGAGGGCCTGTCGCGGCTGGACGGCGCGCGGGTCGGCGTCACCGGCAAGGTGCTCGCCGCACCCGGCCTGACCGTGCTCAAGGCGCCGGAGGCCGCCGCCCGCGGCCAGGAGAGCTCCGCGTTCTCCGTGCCGACCGGCGGCGGCCTGATCAAGGCGAACGGGCTCAGCCGGGCCGTCGAGGGCAGGGCCGCGCTGGTGTACGACGCCGGCTGCGACTGCGTACGCGGCGACGGCGGCACCTGGACGGCCGACGAGGGGCAGGGCTACTTCGTCAACGCCGGGGGCGAGCATCTGGCGCAGGGCTGGCAGGTCAACGTCGGCCTGGACAACTTCCTCCGAGTCCTGACAAATCCCACTATTTCGGGATACTTCGCGGGGGTTCTGGGCTGGAACCTCGTCTTCGCCCTGACCTCCGTGCTCGGCACGTTCGGGCTCGGCATGGCGGTCGCCCTGGCCCTGCACCACCCGCGCATGCGCGGCACCAAGATCTACCGGATCGTGCTCGTCCTGCCGTACGCGATGCCCGCCTTCGCCATGCTGCTGGTCTGGCGCGACATGTTCAACCGGGACTTCGGCCTGATCAACCAGCTCCTCGGCGCCAACATCGACTGGCTCGGCGAGCCCACGACCGCCCGGCTCGGGGTGATCCTGGTCAACCTGTGGCTCGGCTTCCCGTACATGTTCCTCGTCACCACCGGCGCGCTGCAGTCCATCCCGCGCGAGCTGACCGAGGCCGCCTCCATCGACGGGGCCACACCGTGGAAGGCGTTCGGCCGGGTCACGCTGCCGCTGCTGCTCGTCGCGCTCACGCCGCTGCTGATCTCGTCGTTCGCCTTCAACTTCAACAACTACAACGCCATCGCCCTGACCACCGAGGGCGGGCCGTTCCCCGCCGAGAACCCGCTGGTGGGCAGCACCGACCTGCTCATCACCTACACCTTCAGGCTCGCGTTCGGGCCGAGCGGCGCCCAGTTCGGCTTCGCGGCGGCCATCTCGGTGTTCATCTTCGCCATCGTGGCCGTCATCTCGGCCGTGGCCTTCCGGCGTACCCGGCAGCAGGAGGAGGTCTACGCGTGAGAACGGCCCCGTTGAAGATGGCGCTGCGGCACATCCTCGTGCTCGCCGTGTGCGCGTTCGCGGTGTTCCCGATCCTGTTCGTGCTCTCGGCCGCGATCAACCCGATGGGCACGCTGGCCTCCACCGACCTGCTGCCGACCGGCGCGAGCCCGGCCGGCTTCGTCCACCTGCTGACCTCCGACGACTACCCGTTCGCCCGCTGGTTCCTCAACTCGGTGTTCGTCGCGCTGATGTCGTCGTCCGCCAGCCTGCTGTTGTCGATGCTGGCCGCCTACGCCTTCAGCCGCATGCGCTTCAGAGGCCGCCGCACCGGGCTGATGGCGCTGCTGCTCATCCAGATGTTCCCGCAGTTCCTCGCCATCGTGACGATCTTCATGATCTTCACCAGGGTGACCGAGCTCTACCCGGCCTTCGGCTTCGACGGCGTGTGGGGCCTGCTGCTGCTCTACCTCGGCGGCGCGCTCGGCGCCAACACCTGGCTGATGAAGGGCTTCCTCGACAGCGTCCCCAAGGAGCTGGACGAGGCCGCCACCGTGGACGGCGCCACCCACGCCCAGATCTTCTGGCGGGTGATCATGCCGCTGGTCACGCCGATCCTCGCGGTCACCGCGATGCTGGCCTTCATCGGCACGATGAGCGAGTTCCTCATGGCGAACGTGTTCCTGCGCGACCCGGAGAGCAAGACGCTGGCCGTCGGCATGTACGGCATGATCGCCGGCGACCACCGCAACGCCAACTTCGGCATGTTCGCCGCGGCCACGCTGATCACCGCCATCCCCACCGTGGGTGTGTTCCTGTGGTTGCAGAAGTACATCGTCTCCGGCCTGACCGCCGGCGCTGTCAAGGGATAGGACATTGCGCTACCTCGCGGAGCCGCATCACGACGGCTCGGCCCTGTACGTATCCGACCAGCGGCCCGCGCTCGGCTCGCGGGTGACGCTCTGGCTGCGGGCGCCGCTGGCCGCCGGGGTCACCGGTGTGCACGTGCGCGTCGTGCACGACGGCGAGCCCCGCTACGCCGAGGCGTCCGTGGACGACTCGCGCCGGGCCGCGGGCGGGTACGGCGGCACCGACGTCTGGTGGCGCGCCGAGATCACCGCGGTCAACCCCGTCACCCCCTACCGCTTCCTGCTCCACACCGGGAGCGGGCAGGCGTACTGGCTGACCGGGGCGGGACTCGCCGCGCACGACCTCACCGACGCCGGCGACTTCCGTCTCGTCTGCCACCAGCCGCCGCCGTCGTGGATGCCCGACGCGATCGTCTACCAGATCTTCCCCGACCGCTTCGAGCGCTCGGGGCCGCCCCTGACCGACGCGCCCGACGCGCCCGACGCGCCCGACGTGCCCGGCCTGCCCGACTGGGCGCTGCCGCGCGACTGGGACCGCGACCCGGTGATCCCCAGCGGCCCCGGCACCTCCCGCCAGTTCTACGGCGGCGACCTCGACGGCATCGGCCGCAGGCTCGACCACATCCAGAGCCTCGGCGCCGACACCGTCTACCTCACGCCGATCTTCCCCGCCCGCTCCAACCACCGCTACAACGCCTCGACCTTCGAGCGCGTGGATCCGCTGCTCGGCGGCGACGAGGCCCTGCACCGGCTGTCCGGCGCGCTGCACGGCCGCGGCATGCGCCTGCTCGGCGACATCACCACCAACCACTGCGGCGACACCCACGAATGGTTCACCGCGGCCGTCTCCGACGTGAACGCCCCAGAGCGCGACATGTTCTACTTCGACCCCGAAACCGGCGACTACGAGTCCTGGTGGGGCTTCAAGAGCCTGCCCAAGCTCAACTGGGGCAGCCCGCTGGTGCGCGCCGGCATGAAGGCGGTGCTGACGAAGTGGCTCGGCCCGTTCGACGGCTGGCGCGTGGACGTGGCCAACATGACCGGCAGGCGCGGCGGCGACGACCACGCCCACGAGGCCGCCGCCCTGCTGCGCGCCGAACTCGGCCCCGAGGCCGCCTTCATCGCCGAGCACAACCACGACGCCACGCGCGACCTCGACCGCGACGGCTGGCACGGCACCATGAACTACGGCGGCTTCACCCGGCCCGTCTGGTCCTGGCTGCGCGGGCCCGACCTGGACCTGGAGCACTTCCTGGGCGTGCCGGGCGGCGTGCCCGCCCGCGACGGGGCCGCCACGCTGGCCGCGTTCAGGTCGTTCGGGTCGCAGATGTCGTGGCGCTCGCTCGTGCACTCCTGGCAGCTCCTCGACTCGCACGACTCGCCGCGCATCCGCACGGTGACCGGCTCGCGCGAGCGCCACCTGCTCGCCCTCGGGCTGCAGGCCACGCTGCCGGGCACGCCGATGGTGTTCGCCGGCAGCGAGTTCGGCCTGACCGGCGTGAACGGCGAGCACTCCCGCACCCCCATGCCCTGGAACCGGCCCCACGACCAGGACCTGAAGACCCTGGCCGGTTACCGAGAGCTACTCGGGCTGCGCCGGGCCGAGCCCGCCCTGCGGCACGGCGGCCTGCGCTGGCTGCACGCCGACGCCGACTGCCTGGTGTTCGCGCGGGAGACCTACGAGGAGTCGATCGTGGTCTGCGCGCGCCGCGCCCCGGGCGCGCCGCTCGCCCTCGGCACGCACGCCACCGGCCTGTACGGCGCTCCGGACGGCGACGTCATCCCCGGTGAAGGACCTTCGCTGGGTGTGTGGCGCGTCACACGGTGATCACGCTACGGTGGCCTCTGCTGCTTTTCCGTGTTCTCCCCGAGCAGATAGTGGTGTGCCCGCATGAGGTCGCTGTCCGTAGCCGTTATGGCCACGCTCCTGTCTGCCGTACCGTCCACGGCGTCCATGGCGTCCACGCATGCGGGCGCTCGGGCGGGCGCCACCTACTTCGTCGACTCCCGCGCCGGTGACGACGGGGCGGCCGGCACCAGCGCGGCCACCGCGTGGAAGAGTCTCGACAAGGTCAACGCCGCCGCGCTCAAGCCGGGCGACACGATCTCCGTCAAGCGCGGCAGCGGCTTCACCGGCCCGCTCAGGCTGAAGGCCAGCGGCACCGCCGCCCAGCCGATCAAGATCCAGGCGTACGGCACCGGGGCGCTCGCCAAGATCAGCGGCACCCGCGACGACTGCGTGGTCGTCAAGGGCGACCACTGGCGGGTCAGCGGCCTGCGCGCCTCCGGCTGCCGCTGGGCCGGCTTCCTGCTCGACGGCGACTCCAACGAGCTGAACGGCGTGCAGGCCGACCGCAACGTCGCCGGCGTCTACGTCACGCCGGCCGGCTCCCGCAACACCATCCGCGACAGCGTCCTGACCGACAACAACCGGATGAGCGTCAACGACGAGGGCGGCGACAACGACTCCGGCGCGTTCGGCGTGCTCCTCAACGGCGACGACAACGTGGTGACCGGCAACACCATCACCGGCAGCTACGCCAAGAGCGATGACTACGGCACCGACGGGGCCGCCGTCGAGATCTTCAACGGCGACCGCAACCGCGTCACCCACAACACCTCCAGGAACAACGAGACCTTCACCGAACTCGGCGCACGGAAGGGCAAGACGGCCACCGGCAACGTGTTCGCCTTCAACGTCGTCACCTCCGCCCGCAGCCGCGGCTCCTTCCTCATCACCCGCGGCTCCCACCACGTCGTCGGCCCCGTCAAGGGCACGATCGCCGTGCACAACTCGGTCTACCTGCCGGCCAGAGACACCATCGGCTGGTCCTGCCACGACGGCTGCGCGCCGTCCATACTCAAGCTCCGCAACAACGTCGTCATGGTCGGCGGGGAGGCGGGCTGGGAGGACGGCTCGGGCGCCGACGAGGACGGCGGCGTCTACAAGGGCCGCACGGCCAAGTTCAAGCTCGGCCCCAAGTCGGTCATGGCCGACCCGAAGTTCGTCTCCCGCACCGACCTGCACCTGCGCCCGGGCTCCCCGGCGCTGAAGCGCGGCGTGCCCCTGACCCCCAGGTGGTACGGCGGCAAGGCGTTCGGCAAGGACATCACCGGCAAGGCACTGCCGGGGTCGCCGGACGCGGGGGCATACCAAAGCTGATGGGATAAGACAGGGTTTAGTGCCTATATCTGCCTTTTCTCATTCGCATAGTGAGCCACAATATCGATGTGGCAACTTCGCCGTCGAAGAGATTATTGGCGCTGCTCGTGGGCGTCGTGGCCATCGTGGTGCTCATCGTCGCCTGGAGGGTCGTGAGCGATCGCCGGCAGACGTGGTCCAGCGGCGATCCGCACAACGAACTGCTGGGCGTGACGGACGGCGGCGTCCTGTTCAACGACCCCGCCGGCGCGCCGGGCGCGAAGAGGGCCGTCATGGAGCGGATCAACCGCATCCACGGCAAGATCCAGCAGGAGAATCAGCGCGTCGCCCGGCAGGGCGCCTACGTCAAAGCCGTCCTGCTCATGCCGCTCACCGTCTCCAACGCCGAGAACACCCTGTCCGCCATCACGCTGGAGCAGATCGAGCACGCGCTGCAGGGCACGTACACGGCGCTGGTGCGGGCCAACACCACCACCGTCTTCGGCGACTACAGGCAGGTCGGGCTGCAGTTGCTGCTGGCCAACCAGGGCAGCAGGCAGGACGCGGGGGACCGGCTGCTCGGCAAGGTCCTGGAGGTGTCGGAGGAGGAGCACCCGCTGGTGGGCGTGCTCGGGCTCGGCTCCAGCGTGCCGAGCACCGAGAGCGCGGTCAGGTGGCTCGGCGCCAGGCGCATCCCGATGGTCAGCGCGATCACCTCGGCCGACAGCCTCACCGGGCTGCCGATGTTCTGGAGCGTGTCGCCGAGCAACATTCAGTACGTGAAGGCGTTGCGGCATTATCTGGACACGCGTAAAACGCTGAAATCGGCCATCGTGGTCTATGACCGTAACCGCGATCCGTACACCAATTCGCTTTTCACTGCTTTTCGCAATGAGCTCAGCGGATACGTGAAATTTCCTGACCTGTCGTATGTGGGCGCCACCATCGACCAGTCCGGCACCCCGAATCTCTTCGCCGCGGTCGTCACCAACCTCTGCACCGCCGTGAACTCCCGCCAGAATCCGCTCGACACCGTCCTGTACGCCGGCCGCGGCGCGGACTTCGCCTACTTCGCCCAGGCCCTCAAGACCCGGTCGTGTGTCGGCACCCCGCTCACCGTGCTGGCCGCGGCAACCGGGTTCGCCTCCACCGACCCCTACACGAAGGACCTCGAGGAGGGCAACGTCTCCGTCATCTACGCCACCTCCGGCGACGGCGAGGACTGGCCGAAAGAGCGGTCGGACCCGCCGGACGGATTCGGGTTCTTCCAGACGGCCTACCGGGGCCACGGTTTCCCCAGCGACGACCTCAAGGACGGGATGGCCATGGCCCACCACGACGCCCTGGCCGTGCTGGCGGTGGCCGCCAGGCTCGGGCCGCCGGTGCCCAAGCCGGCCGACGTCGCCGCGCAGTTCGGCAACCTCGTGCTCGCCTACGCCGCGCGCGGCGCCTCGGGCGATCTCTCCTTCCCCACCATGGCCCTGGGCAGGGCGGTGGGCCGGGTCATTCCCATCAAGCAGATCGCCAGGGATGTCCCCCAGGGCCTGCCGGCGAACTTCGAACCGTACCGAACCACATGAACCCCTTCGACGACCTCTTCGAAGCCGCCTGCGTCACCGCGGTCAAGGCCACGCTGGAGGAGGCGCGCAAGCAGGACGCGCAGCCCTCCGCCGAGGAACTGCGCGCCACGCTGGACAGTGAGAGGGAGGCGCTGACGAGCGGGCTCGGCGACGACTATCGCGAGACGGCCGCCCGCGTGCCCGCGGACGGGCCGTTGCTCCGCATCGCCCGCCCCGTCGTCCTGCTGCTGTGCGCCGCCGTCACGGCCGCCACCTGCCTGCTGTACGGGTGGACCACCGCGACCGGCCTGACCTCCAGCGGTTCAACCCTGGCCGGCGCGGGCGTGGCGCTGCTCGTGCTGCTCCTGGCCGGGCTGCTGGTGTCGGGGGCGGCGTGGCTGGTGTGGCGGCGCGTGCCGGCCGGGGGCCCGCCCGACGCGATGTTCCTGGCGCCCGTCGCGCTGACCTCCCTGGTCACGACCGGCGGCCTGACGTTCCTCAGCTACCAGGCGGGCGGCGCCGGCTGGGCGGTCCTGGCGCTCGCCGTGGCGGGAGGGGTCTGGGCGGCGGCGTTCGCCGCCACCGTACGGACCTGGTGGCTGAGCCTGGTGAGCCCCCGCGCCGCCGCCAGGGACAGGGAACGGCTGGAGGTGCAGCGCAGGCTCGCCATGGACGAGCTGGTCGAGGCCATGTTGCAGGTCCTGCGGCCACACGTCAAAGCCGCCGCGGAACGCCTGGAGGCGACCCGGCTGTCGGTGCACGGCACGCTGAGCCTGAAGCGGGTGCGCGGAGAGGGGCACGTCGGCACCCCCGCCGAGGAGCGGTTGGAGAAGGTGGCCGGCGGCATGGACGACGGCAGCATCGCGCTGTCCGGGCCACGCGGGGTCGGCAAGACCGAACTGCTGACGGCGTACTGCGAGGAGGCGACGCGGCTGAGTGTCGTGGTCGTCGCGCCCGTCCTGTACGACCGCCGCGACTTCGCCCTGCACCTGTTCGCCGAGGTGTGCAAACGCGTCATGGAGGACGGCCCCCGGCCCCTGCGCAGGCCGGCCGGTCAGCACCTGCGGCAGATCTGGTACCTGCAGACGCACGCCGCCGAGGCCGCGCTGAACGTTCCCGGCGTGGGCCTGTCGCTCAGGCGCGGCAGGAACAGGGCCCGCCAGCCGCTCAGCTACCCCGAGATCGTGCACGACCTGAAGGAGTTCCTGCGGCGGGTGGGCCTGGAACTGGCCGCCCCGCGGCGGCTGGTCATCGGCATCGACGAGCTCGACCGGATCCAGCCCGCGACCGCCGCCCAGGACTTCCTCAACGAGCTCAAGGTCATCTTCGACGTACCCGGCTGCCTGTTCCTGCTGTCGGTGTCGGACGAGGCGCTGCGCGCCGCCGACCTCGCGCCGGTGGGTGGGCGCGATGTCTTCGACAGCGCCATCGACGAGGTGGTCAGGGTCGAGCCGCTGCGTCAGGAGGACGCCGAGCGGCTGCTGGCCAAGCGGGTGATCGGGCTTCCGACGGCGTTCACCGCCCTGTTCAACGCGCTGGCCGGCGGTATCCCGCGCGACCTGCTGCGCATCGCCAGGGCGGCGATCCTGTTCGCCGAGCGGACGCACGACGAGGAACTGCCCGACACCGCGCGCCGGCTGGTGGCCCGCGAGCTGGACAGGATCGTCGGCAGCGGCGACAGCCGGATCCCGGCGGAGGCCCTCGGGATCATGCAGGAGGAGTTCAGCATCGAGTACGGGCGGCTGCGCGAGCTGGGGGAGCAGGTGGCCGACCTGACGATCGCCAACCGGCTGTTCTTCCTCGACACGGTGCTCGGCGTCTTCTCCGCGGACCTGACAGCCGAGCGCGTCCAGGCGGCCGTGGCCGAGCGCTCGTTCGCCGCGCTGGCCAGGGCGGGCAGCCGCATCGGCAACGCCGACCACCAGGCCAGGGCCGTGCTGTGCCGGATCAGGGAGCACTGGCGCCTGGAACCGATCCCGCCGTCCGACGCTCTAGAGTGAGCGATGTGTTTCCTGATGTACGCCTGCCCCTCGTCCGGCAGCTCGCCGAGTCCGACGCCCCCCGCCACTACTGGCACATGGGCGACGAGGACGGGCGGGCCTGGTTGTTCGAGGGCGTCGAGGGCGATGGCGAGCACTGGGCCGTCCGGCAGGTCGAGGTGGGCACCGACCGGGCCGCCCGCCGTTACTGGTGGCGGCACCTGCAGGACGAGCACGGCTTCCTCACCGATCAGCCGCTGGAGATCTGGGAGCTGACCGAGATCCCGCCGGAGTCGTTCGAGGCCGTCTGGGACGCGGCCGGCTGAGGAGCGTGTCGATTCCGGGGCCGCCCGATCGACGTGTCGGTGACAGGTTCGCACGCGACACGTGAGAGGAACGGGCCCGAAATGGACTGGAAGCTCGAAGGTGTGGCGGAGCGGCTGCGGCTCGTGGTGCCCGACATCGAGGCCACGCGGGCCGCGCGGGCCACGCGGAACACGCGGGCCGAGCCGGCCGGGTGCGGCGTCGAGGTGAGCGAGGTCGAGCACCACGGCGAGGACGGCGGCCTGGCCGACGGCGAGGGCTGCTGGTGGAAGTCGTTCGTGTTCTTCAACGATCTCGACGGGAACGGCTGGGTGGTGCGGGAGAGCCCCGGCGACGAGTGACCCTCAACGGGTGAAGCCCGCGACCCCGTGGATCATCAGGCGGACGGCCGCGTCGAAGTCGGCCTTGACCTCCTCGGGGTCGTCGGGCAGGTGCCCGTGCGTCTCGGCGACGACGAAGCCCGTGACGAACGCGTGCAGGACGTCGCTCGTCCGCCGCAACTCCGACTCCGGCACCCCGGCCAGGCGCAGCACACGGTAGAGCGTCTGCCAGATGATCAGCTCGCGGTCGGCGATGAGCTCCGGGTGGTTGTGCAGGTAGGACCACATGGCCGGGTGTTGCCCTACGTGCCGGTGGTAGGCCATCGCCAGGGCCCTGAGCTGCTCCTGCCAGGGTGAGCCGTCGTCCGGCGGCAGTTGCATGCGCTGGGCCGCCGTGGAGCAGATGAGCCTGATCAGCGCGTCCTTGTTCTCGACGTGGTGATAGAGCGACATCGGGTTGACGTCCAGCTCGGCCGCCAGCTTGCGCATGGACAGGCCCTCCACCCCGCCCTCGTCCATCAGGCGCAGTGCCGTCGTGCTGATTTCTTCCAGGGTCAGGGGGGCACCCCTGCGCGCGCTCGCAGCCATACACCGTATGGTAGCGTCAGCCATACACCGTATGGCTGAGGAAGGGAGCAACCATGGCGAGGATCCCCGCCCCGCAGGGCCTGCCGATCGTGGGCAACACGCTGCAAATCCCCGCACACTCGCCGGTGCAACACTTCATGAAGGTGGCCTCGGATTACGAGGAGGGCATCTTCCAGCTCGAGATCGCCGGTCGCCGGGTCGTGCTGGTCTACGACCCCGACCTGGTCGCCGAGGTGTGCGACGAGAGCCGGTTCGTCAAGCGGATCAACGCCCCCCTGTCGATCGTGCGCGACTTCGGCGGCGACGGCCTGTTCACGGCCGAGCTGCACGAGCCGGTGTGGGGCCAGGCGCACCGCATTCTGATGCCGGCCTTCAGCCAGCGCTCGATGAAGGCGTACTACCCCCAGATGCTCGAAGTCGCCGACCAGCTCGTCGAGTCGTGGGCCGGCCGCCAGGGGGAGGACCTGCCCGTCGCCGACGACATGACCAGGCTGACGCTCGACACGATCTCCCTCACCGGGTTCGGCTACCGGTTCCACTCGTTCGACTCGCCGGAGCTGCACCCGTTCCTGAAGGCCATGGGCGGCGCGCTGACCGAGGCCATGCTGCGCAACCAGCAGCTCCCGTTCGTCACCAAGCTGAAGAAGAAGCACGAGGAGAGCTACCGGCGCGACATCGCCACCATGCAGGCGCTGGTCGACGAGGTGATCAAGCAGCGCCGCGCCGAGGGCGGCGGGGGCGCGAAAGACCTGCTGGGGCTCATGCTGGAGGCGTCGGACCCGCAGAGCGGCGAGCGGCTGTCGGATGAGAACATCCGCAACCAGGTGCTCACCTTCCTGATCGCCGGCCACGAGACCACCAGCGGCCTGCTCTCCTTCGCCCTGTACAACCTGCTGCGCGAGCCGCACACCCTGGCCCGCGCCTACGACGAGGTGGACCGCCTGCTGCCGGGCGACGAGCCGCCCACGTACGAGGCGATCATGAAGCTGGACGTCATCCCCCGCATCCTGGACGAGACGCTGCGGTTCTGGTCGCCGATCCCCGTCTTCGCGGTGAGCGCCATCGAGGACACCATGATCGGCGACTACCTCATCCCGCGGGACCAGGGCGTCGCCGTGCTGCTGCCGCCGCTGCACCGCAGCGCCAAGGCGTGGGAGCGGCCCGAGGAGTTCGACATCGACCGCTGGCTGCCGGAGAACAAGAAGGAGCACCACCCGGGCGCGTACAAGCCGTTCGGCAACGGCGAGCGGGCCTGCATCGGCCGGCAGTTCGCGATCACCGAGGCCAGGCTGGCGCTGGCGATGATCCTGCGGCGCTTCGCCCTGTCCGACCCGAGCGTCTACCGCATGAAGATCAAGCAGACGCTCACCCTCAAGCCGGACGGGTTCACCCTGCGGGTACGCGAGCGGCGCGCCCACGAGCGGGCCACGGTGGCCGAGCAGGTCGAGCAGGACAACGAGCAGCAGGACGTCGCCGTGACCGGCGTGCCGCTCACCGTCGCCTACGGCTCCAACCTCGGCACCAGCGCCGACCTCGCGGAACGGCTGGCCGAGCGCGCCGGGCGGGCCGGGTTCGCCACCACGCTGACCACGCTGGACGAGCTCCAGCCGCCCGCGGAAGGCCTGCTCGTCGTGGTGGCCTCCTCCTACAACGGCAAGGCCCCCGACAACGCCCAGCGCTTCGACGCCCTGGAGGCGGTGCCCGATCTGGCCGGCGTGCGGCTGGCCGTGCTGGGCTGCGGGAACACGCAGTGGCCGACGTACCAGGACTTCCCCAGGCGCGCGTTCGAGAAGCTGACCGCGGCGGGGGCCGTGCCGCTGATCGAGCGGGGCGAGGCCGACACCGACGGCGACTTCGACGGCGACGTGTCCGCCTGGACGGCGCGGCTGTGGGCGGCGCTGGCCGAGGAGTACAGCGCGTCAGCGGGCAGCGTGGGGCCGCGCTATGAGATGGAGGTGCTCACCGAGGCCGAGGTCAGGCCGTCGGTGGTCTCCGAACGGGCCTTCCCGCTGACCGTCGTCTCCAACGAGGAGCTGACCGGCGACCCGGCCGGGCTCTGGGACTTCTCGATCGAGGCGCCGCGCCCCGGCGTGCGCTCGATCGTGGCTCGGCTGCCCGAGGGCGTGACGTACTCGGCCGGTGACCACGTGGCCGTCTTCGCCAAGAACGACCCCGAGCTGGTGGAGTGGGCGCTGCGCTGCCTGCGCGTCCCCCGCGACCAGGTCGTACGGCTGCGCGCCGCCGGCAACACCCACCTGCCGGTGGACACGCCGGTGACGGCCGGGCTGCTGCTGAGCGAGTTCGCCGAGCTGCAGGAGGTGGCCACCCGCTCCGACCTGGAGGCACTGGCCGCCCACACCTCCTGCCCGTGGACCACGGGCCAGCTCGCCGAGCTGACCGGGAACTACGCCGACGAGATCCTCGCCAAGCGCGTCTCCCCGCTGGCGCTGCTGGAGCGCTTCCCGGCGATCGAGCTGCCGCTGCCGGCGTTCCTGGAGATGGCCGGTCCGATCAAGCCGCGCTACTACTCCGTCTCCTCCTCGCCGCTGGCCGAGCCCGGCCTGGTGCGACTGACCGTCGGCCTCGTCGAGGGCCCAGCCCTGTCCGGCACCGGCACCTACCAGGGCATGTGCTCGGCGTACCTGGCGGGGTTGAAGGAGGGCGAGCGGTTCTACGGCTACATCCGGGTGCCCGCGCCCCCGTTCCGCCTGCCGGACGACCCCGCCACGCCGGTCGTCCTGGTCGGCCCCGGCACCGGGTTCGCGCCGCTGCGCGGCTTCCTGGAGGAGCGCGCGCTGAGCGGCGCGACCGGGCGCGCCGAGGTGTTCACCGGGTGCCGCCACCCCGAGCACGACCTGCTGTACGGGGCCGAGCTGGCCGCGTGGGGCGAGGCCGACGGGGTGACGGTGCACGAGGCCTACTCGGCCGTCGCGGGGCATCCGTACCGGTTCGTCCAGGACGCCGTCGCCGCCCGCGCGGACGAGGTGTGGGAGCTGTTGTCGCAGGGCGCCCACGTGTACGTCTGCGGCGACGGCCTGCGCATGGCGCCCGCCGTCAGGCAGGCACTCCTGGACCTCCACCGGGACAGGACCGGCCGCGACGGCGCCGAGTGGCTGGCCGGGCTGGAGGCGGAGGGGCGCTACCAGCAGGACGTGTTCGCCTAACAGAACACGCTGGTCAGCGCCTTGTCCAGGGCGTCGGCCGGGACTTCGCCGGTGTACGGGTTCGCCGAGAGCACGAGGGTGCGGCCGTCGTCGGAGCGCAGCGCGTAGGTGAGGTAGCCGAAGACGCCGCCGCTGTGGCCGTAGACGCTCTTGCCGCAGGAGACCTCGAACTCCTGCAGGCCGAGCCCATACCCCATGCCCTCGCCCGCCGGCCGGGTGGTGCGCATCTGCTTCAGCGCGGAGGCGCTGGTCAGCTTGCCGGACAGGAGCGCGTCGAAGAAGCGGGCGAGGTCGGCCGTCGTCGAGATCATCTCGCCCGCCCCGTACTCCAGGGACGGGTTGACCCGCGTGGCGTCCACGGCCTTGCCCTTGACCAGGGCGTAGCCGTGGGCGTACGGGCGGGGCATCGAGGTGTCGTGGCCGGGCAGGTAGGTGTGGGTCAGGCCCAGGGGGCGCAGGATCCTGGACTTGATCGCGTCGGCGTACGTGCCGCCCGTGAGCTTCTCGATCAGCATGGCCGCCACCACGTAGTTCGTGTTGGAGTAGTGCCAGCCGCCGCCCGGCTTGAAGTAGGGCGGCCTGGACAGGCCCACGGCCAGCAGTTCCTGCGGCATCTGGTCGTACAGCGTCTCCACCGGGCGGAAGTCCCTGATCGACCAGCCGGGGATGCCCGCGCCCGCGTAGTCGAACAGGCCGCTGGTGTGGCCGAGCACCTGCCGCACGGTGATCGTGCTGCCCTCGGGCAGCGCGCCGGGCAGATGTTCGGCCACCTGGTCGTCGAGCGACAGCTTGCCCTCGTCGGCGAGTTGCAGCACGACGGTGGCCACGAACGACTTGGTGACGCTGCCGATCCGGAAGTGGCCCCGCGCGTCGGCCGGTCGGCGGGAGGTCATGTCGCGGTAACCTGCGGCGGCCGTCCAGTCCTTGCCGTCCGCGCTGACCCGGACCAGCACGGCCGCGGCGGCCTTGGTCTTCACCAGGGCGTCGAGTTGTTGCTTGAGCGTGTCATTGGCGGGGCTGAGGGTGGTCAAGGCGAGCGTGATGGCCACGGTCTTCGTGAGAATCATGGGGCAACGCTAGGAAACACCGACGAGCCGGACCATGGGGAAGAACCATACGATGACCTGCGGAAAACCCCAACTGTCCTTTATCGACAATTCGGACTTAACCCTTCATTCTTGGATATAACCGCAGCATGTGTGACATATCCGTGGAACATGCTGGAAACCTTTCCACGGCACTGTGGGAGCCTCTGGAAAGGGGGCAGCGAATGCTGCTGCGACTGAGGGTGTCGTTGCCCGACAGGCCGGGCGGCCTGGGCCAGGTCGCGAAGTCGCTGGGCACGCTGGGAGCGGACATCCTGCAGATCACGGTGCTCGAACGCGAGGCAGGGCGGGCCGTGGACGACTTCACCGTCTCCTGGCCAGGGCAGATGAGCGCGGCCGAGGCGCGCGAGCGGCTGTCCGCCGTGCCCGGCATCCGGGTGGAGGGCGTGTGGCCCACCCGGGAGATGCCCGGCTCGGCGCCCGACTACGACCTGCTCATGCACGTGGCCACCGAGCCCGCCAGGGGCTTCGCCACGCTGGTGGACGCCCTGCCGGGGCTGTGCGGCGCGGAGTGGTCGGTGGCGGTGGCCGACGGCGCCGTACGGCATGCCTCGCTGGCCGCGCCCGCCGAGATCGAGCTGCCCGAGCCGCCGCCGCGGGCCATCACGGTGGGCGCCAAGGAGCTGCAGCTCATGCTGCTGCCCGTGGTCACGGCCGGGTTGCACGTGGTGGTCGCGCGGGCGGACGGGCCGGTGTTCCACCGCGCCGAGGTGGAACGCGCCGCCCGCATCGTGGACGTGGTCTCCAAGATGGCCGCACGGGCGTAGGTGATTGACCGAACAATCATCTGGTCACTAACGTGAACGGTCTGATCGTGGTGAACAGGAGCAGCCCTTGACCGTTCACGAGCCCAGTGTCGGCCGCTACTACGAGGACTTCACCATCGGGGACGTCTACCAGCACCCCATGGGACGGACGATCAGCGAGGCGGACAACACCTGGTTCACGCTGCTGACCATGAACACCAACCAGAACCACTTCAACGCCCACTTCGCCGCCAAGGCCCCCACCGGGAAGATCATCGTGAACTCGGGGCTGACCGTGGCCATCGTGCTGGGCATCTCCGTCATCGACGTCAGCCAGACCGCGATCATGAACCTGGGCTGGGACGGCATCAAGCTCACCCACCCGGTGTTCGTCGGCGACACCCTGTACGCCGAGTCCAAGGTGACGGAGAAACGGGAGTCCAACTCGCGCCCGTACGCCGGGATCGTCACCTGCTACACGCGCGGGCTCAACCAGGACGGCGACGAGATCATGTCCTGGACGCGGACCGTCATGGTCTACAAACGCGACGCCCCGTACGACAAAGGCTATTTCCCCCAGGCCAAGACCGGCCCGCTCTGAGGATTAGAGGCACATGGACTTCGAGCTGACCGACGAGCAGAAGGCGTTCCGCGAGGCCCTGCGCGCGTTCGTGGAGAAGGAGATCCTGCCGGTGGCCACCGAGTGGGAGCACTCCGGCCGCTATCCCACGGAGATCATCGACAAGATGAAGCAGATGGGGCTGTTCGGCCTGTCCGTGCCCGAGGAGTACGGCGGCATGGGGGCCGACATGGTGTCGTTCGCGCTGGTCTTCGAGGAGATCGCGCGGGGCTGGATGGGTGTGGCGGGCACGATCGGCTCCCACTCGCTGGCCTGCTGGATGATCGCCCGGCACGGCACCGAGGAGCAGAAACGCCTGCACCTCGCCGACCTCGCCACCGGCGCGCGCCGCACCGCGATCGCGCTGACCGAGCCCGGCGCGGGCACCGACCTGCAGGGCATCCAGACCCGTGCGGTACGCGACGGCGACCACTACGTCGTGACCGGCACCAAGACCTGGATCACCAACGCCCGCCACGCCGACCCGCTGCCCGTCCTGGTCAAGACCTCCGTCGTCGAACCGGCCCACAAGGGCATGTCGGTGCTGCTCGTCGACCCCACGCTCGCGGGCTTCTCCGTCAGCCGCGACCTGCCCAAGCTCGGCTACAAGGGCACCGAGACCTGCGAGGTGGTGCTCGACGAGGTGCGGGTGCCGGTGTCGTGCCTGCTCGGCGGCGTCGAGGGGCGCGGCATGCAGCAGGTGCTCGGCGGGCTGGAGATCGGGCGGGTCAACATCGCCGCCCGCGCCGTCGGCGTCGCCCAGGCCGCGTACGAGGCCGCGCTGAACTACTCGCGCGAGCGCACGGCCTTCGGGCAGCCGATCTCCGACTTCCAGGCCATCCAGCTCAAGCTCGCCGACCTGGCCACGGAGATCCAGGCCGCCCGGCTGCTCACGTACTGGGCGGCGTCCCAGGCCGACGGGGGCAAGCGGGTTGACATGGAGGCGGGGATGGCCAAGTACTTCGCCTCGGAGGTGGCTCTGAAGGCGTCACTGGAGGCCATGCGGATTCACGGCGGTTACGGGTACTCGCAGGAGTTCGTGGTCGAGCGCCTCTACCGGGACGCGCCGCTGATGGCGATCGGGGAGGGGACCAACGACGTTCAGCGGATGGTGATCGCGCGTGCGCTCATCTCCGGGAAGGGCAAGGTCGGCTGGTAGGGCCTGGTCGGGGGCGTCCGCACCTGCCTCCATATCCTGGTCGAAGGGACGAATTGCGCAAGCGAGGGACGGCATGTCTGACCAGCGAGACCACCCCGGCCCCGATCACGGCCACGGCCACGGCCACGGTCACGGTCCTGAGGATGGGCGCGGGGGCTCGCGGCGTCGGGGGATCGGGGCGGTGCTTAGCAGGGTCATGCACGCCGTCGCCCCGCACAGTCACGACACGGCGGACAAGACCGACAGCGCCCTGGAGTCCAGCAGCCGGGGCATGCGCGTGCTGGCCATCTCGTTCGCCGTGCTCATGGTCACCGCCGCGATCCAGGCCGTCACCGTCGTGGCCTCGGGCTCGGTCGCGCTGCTCGGCGACACGCTGCACAACCTGGCCGACGCCCTCACCGCCGTACCGCTGGCGATCGCGTTCTCGCTCGGCCGCCGCGCCGCCACCCGCCGATTCACCTACGGGTACGGCCGCGCGGAGGACCTGGCGGGCATCGTCATCGTCCTGCTCATCACCGCCTCGGCCGCCCTGGCCGGGTTCGAGGCCGTCCGGCGGCTGCTGGATCCCCAGGAGATCAGGGCCGTGGGCTGGGTGGCCGCGGCGGCGGTGGTCGGGTTCGCCGGAAACGAGTGGGTGGCCCGCTACCGCATCAAGGTGGGCAGGGAGATCGGCTCCGCCGCCCTGGTGGCCGACGGCCTGCACGCCAGGACCGACGGGTTCACCTCGCTCGCCGTCCTCCTGGGAGCCGGTGGCGCCGCGCTCGGCTTCCCCCTCGCCGACCCGATCGTCGGGCTCCTGATCACGGTCGCCATCTGCTTCGTCCTGCGCGACGCGGCGCGCGAGATCTACCACCGGCTCATGGACGCCGTCGACCCCCATCTCGTGGACGAGGCCGAACGCATCCTCGCCGGGGTGGCGGGGGTCCGGCACGTGGAGTCCGTACGGTTGCGCTGGATCGGCCACGCGCTGCACGCCGAGGTGGAGATCCTCGTCAGCCACGACATGTCGGTGGTGCGGGCGCACAAGGTGGCGGTCGAGGCGGAGCACCGGCTCATCCACGACCTGCCCCGCCTGAGAGCGGCCACCGTCCACACGGACCCCGACGGCCCGGAGGGCGCCGACCACCACGCCTCCCTCACCGCCCACCGCACCCCCTGAGCGGCGGATGTCGGAAAGGGGAGTGACCACCGGCGTACCCGCCGCATCACCCGCCCCGAAACGGGTAAGTTGGGCTGGGTGTCCGCCGCCGCCCTGCCTGCCAAGCCTGCCCGCACACCCACGACCCCGTCGGCGAGGCTCGCCTGGCTGGACGCCCTGCGGGGCATAGGCGCGCTGGCGGTGGTGGCCGAGCACCTGCTTCCCTGGTTCCTGCCGGGCCTGCGCCCCTACTGGTTCAACCTGGGCATCTACGGCATCCTGGTGTTCTTCCTGGTCAGCGGCTACATCATTCCCACGTCCCTGGAACGCCACGGCGACGTGCGCGCGTTCTGGATCAGCCGCTTCTTCCGCCTCTACCCGCTCTACCTCGCCGTCATCGTCGTGATGCTGGCCCTGGCCTGGTGGGTGCCGGTGCGGGAGGCGGTGCCGCGCGACGGCAGCTCGGTGGCGGCGCACGCGACCATGCTGCTCGACGTCGTCAGCGTTGGCGGGGTGGCCGACACGATGTGGACGCTGTCGTACGAGATGGTGTTCTATCTGCTGGTCACGGCGCTGTTCCTGACGCGCGGGCACGAACGCAGCGGGCTGCTGTCGATGGTGTTCGCGGCCGCGGCCGTGGTGGTCGGGCTGGTCTCGTCGGGGGCGGTGCTGGCGGGCGGGTGGCCGGCGTACGTGTCGTGCGCGGTGTTCGTGGTCGCGCTGGCGGGGGTGGTGCTGGGCAGGTTCCGTACGGCGGCGGCCTGCGTGCTCGGCCTGATGGCGGTGGTGTTGCTGCTGATGAGCAGCCGGGTGCCGTGGCTGGGTGTGGCGGTGCTGGCGGTGATGTTCGCGGGCACGGCCATCCATCGGTGGGAGCGCGGCACCGGCCGGTTGTGGCCGGTCGCGGTCACCACGGCGCTGGTCGCGATCTCGCCCCTGTGGGCCATCGAGAGCGGCTGGTGGTGGGTGCAGGCCGATGTGTGGATCACCACGATCGTGCTGGCCGGGGCCACGTTCGCGGGCGGCATGGCGTTGCGCGGGCGGCGGCTGCCCCGGGTGCTCGTGTGGTTCGGGCTGATCAGCTACTCGCTCTACCTGGTCCATCATCCGCTGCTGAAGTATTTCGTGCAGATCAGCGGTGACCTGCGGCGGGCGGAGGTGCCGTACCAGCTGGGCATGGCCGCGCTGGCCGTGGCGCTGATCCTGGGCGTCAGCGCGCTCAGCTACCGGTACGTCGAGCGGCCCATGCAGGCGCTGGGCCGCCGCGTCTCACGCCGATATCGTGGCGGGCTCCAGCGCGGAGGCGACACGGGGGTGGCGGGACAGGGCGCGGGCGACCACGGGGTCCTCGGCCATGAGGAAGGCCAGGTGCCTGACCGCGTGCGCGACCACGTTGCCCAGGTCGACCCGCTCCGGTGACGGTGTCGCGGGGGCCTGGCCGCGGGCGATCTCCAGCACCGGCACCGCGGCCGCGGGCAGCCAAGGCTCTGGATCAGGGCAAATCGCATAGGTAAGAACGATCTCGCCGCCCGATTCGTACCGCCAGCTCGTGGAATGCAGGACGGTGTCCGGGTCGCCCGGCGCGACGCCGCTGAGCCGCCGCGCCGCCTCGTCAGGGCTTTCCCCGCGTAGCGGCCGGGTAATGGCATGCCGGTATGACCAGCGATTGTCAGTGCCCACCCGTAGCATGAGCGTCTCAACCGAGACCACGTGTCTTCCCGTCACCACCCATAACTTACTGCCAGTCATATGCAACTGCGTTCCATAGGCATATTGTCATCCGCTCTTGCGACATCACGGTGGGCCGGGTTGTAGTCGATGGCGTGCGAGAGAGAGGCCGACAACCATGCCCGGTTTGCTGGTGCTGATGGGGTCGGGCGAGACGAGCCCGACCATGGTCGAGATCCACCGCGCCGCGGCGCGGACGCTGCGCGCGGGGGCGCGAGCCGTGCTGCTCGACACTCCCTACGCCTTCCAGGAAAACCGTGCCGACATCTCCGCCCGCGCGTGCCGATACTTCGCCCACAGCGTCGGGCTGGATGTCGAGGTGGCGGCGGCGATCACGGGCGCCGACTGGGTCTTCTCCGGTCCTGGCAGCCCCACGTACGCGCTGGACCGCTGGGCCGACTCGGGCGTGGCGGGCGACCTGCGGGCCAGGGTCCGGGCCCGTGAGGGGGTGACCGTGCTGGCCTCGGCGGCGGCCTGCACGGCGGGCCTGGCCACGGTGCCGGTCTACGAGATCTACAAAGTGGGCGCGGAGCCGGCCTGGCGGGAGGGCATCGACCTGCTGGAGGCGCTGGGGCTGCAGGCCGTGCTGATCCCGCACTTCGACAACGCCGAGGGCGGCACCCACGACACCCGCTACTGCTACCTCGGTGAGAGCCGGCTGTCCCGCATGGAACGCGACCTGCCCCCCGGCACCGCGGTCCTCGGGCTCGACGAGCACACGGCGCTGGTCATCGACCTGGAGAGCGAGTCGGTGCGGGTGGCGGGGCGGGGCGGCCTGACCGTGCGCCGGCCGGGCACGCTGACGGTCCTGCCGGCCGGCACCCATACTGACCTGGCCGAGCTGCGCCGCCTGGCCGAGGGCCGCGCCGGCACCCCCGCCCCGCCCCAGCCCTCCTCCTCACCGGAGACCGCTCTTTCCGAGGTCACGCTGGAGGAGTCGATCCGTTCGTGCGAGGAGTCGTTCAAGGCCGCCGCGGCCGGGCCCGACATGGTGGCGGCCGCGCAGGCGGTGCTCGACCTGGAGGTGGAGCTCGTCAAGTGGGCCGCCGACACCGAGGAGGACTCGGGCGGGGTGGAGCAGGCCAGAGAGCTGATGCGGCTGCTCATCGCCCGCCTCGGAGAGCTGGCCTCGACGGCGAGCCAGCACTCCCAGGACCTCCCTGCCTTGGTGCTGCCGTTGCTGGCACTGCGGGCCGAACTGCGGGGGAAGGGCTGCTACGACGTCGCCGACGCGCTGCGGGAGGCTATGGCGCGGGGCGGGGTCATGGTCGAGGACACCCCGGACGGGCCCCGCTGGACTTCGGTCTCTTAGACCTTGGAAGAGGAAGTTTCGCCGATAACTGACCGTGACAGTAAAGGCACGATAATGTGATCTCGTCACTCGACGTGCTCGCACAGACACGCTTGGATTTCGCCGGGCGTGCGTGCGAGACTCTCATTCATGGAAGGCGATGAGGCGATGACTGCTCTGCCGGATGACGGCTGGCTGGATTCTCATCCGCCGCCAGGTCGTGCCAGGCTTTTCTCCGTGCCGCACGACATGGGCGACTACACCGTCGAGGACTGGCTCAAGCTCCCCGAAACAGGGGAGCGCATAGAGTTGATCGACGGGAGTTTTCTGGTGAGTCCCATGCCGGGCTACGATCACGCGATCGCGGCCAAGCGCCTGCTCCGCATCCTCGATGACGCCCGTCCCGAGGACTACGAGGTGGTGGAGACGGGCAATCTTGAGGTCGGCGAGGATGGCTTGATTCCCGACATCGTGGTGGGGCATGCCGAGGCAATGCTTTCGGGGGTCGCCAAGCTCTCCTCGAGCGAGGTCGTCTGCGTCGTTGAGATCGTCAGTCCTGGCAAGAGTAGTCATCGTCGCGACTATGAGATCAAGCCGCCCAAATACGCGGCAGGTGGCATCCCCGTCTTTCTTCGGGTTGAGCTCATGGGCGACGGCGCACCGCGGGTTGAGGTTTTCAATCTGGGCGCCGAAGGATACGAGCTGGTCGCCGAGGTCAAGGCGGGGGACATCCTGACGATCGGGGTTCCCTTCCCAGTCTCCTTCGATCCCGCCACGCTCGCCGGGCTTCGTCGCTAGAACGTTCTGGCGATCTCGCGGGCCCGCTCGTCGGCCTGCTTGCGCTCGTTCTCGTACGATCCCGTCAACGTCGGGTGGTGCCGGATCTCCTGGACGTCCGCCACGCCCGCCCACCGCAGCCATCTCCCGAAGAACGCGGACTGGAAGTCCGCCCCGAACTCCGGTCCCAGACCCGGGCCCCAGACGGCGCTGGTGTAGACGACGGTCGCGCGCTTGCCGGTCAGGAGGCCGCGGTAGCCCGTTTCCTGGTGTACGTCGAAGACCATGCCGGGCTGGCTGACGACGTCGATGAACTGCTTGAGCTTGTACGGCACGCCCGAGTTCCACATGGGCACGCTGAACAGGTAGCGGTCGTAGGCGGTGAACCGTTCGCAGATCCGCACGGCTGCCGCCCACGCCTCGGCCTGCTCGCCCACCGGGGTGCCGCCGCCGAAGACGGTCATCTTGGCGCCCGCGGCGGCGGGGCCGAACTCCGGGAGTGTGCCGTCCCACAGGTCGAAGTGGTCGACGACGGCGCCGGGGTGGGTGGATCGGTACTCCTCGGTGAACGTCTGCGCGATGGCCAGGGAGATGGACTCGGTTCCGCGCGGTGAGGCGGAGATGTGCAGCAGGCGGCTCATGGTGGTGTGGTCCCTTCGACTTTCCGGACTGTGGTCCGCTTACGAGAGTCAAAGATATGGACTGCGGTCCGGTTGGTCAAGGGCGGGCGGAGGCAGGAAAGGGCCGAGGGCAAAGAAGGGCTTGAGGCGGCAACCGGCGCCCGGCCTCAGAAGGGCATGGGGAAACCGGCGGTGCCCGTGCGCGGCCTCGGAAGGGGAATCAGCGGCGCGGGGGGTCGATGCGGGCGCCGTCCGAGGTGAAGATCATGATGCGGGAGAGGTCCACGCCCACCTTGGCGGCGTCGCCGGCGCGCCAGACGGGGCGGCCGCCGAGGCGGATGATCAGGTCCGAGCGGCGGTGGATGCCGCTGTTCACGTGCTGGCCCACGTGCTCCTGCTCCTGCCGCTCCTCCTGGGGATGCGAGAACAGCCGTCGTACCAGCCCCGAGACCTTGCCCGAGCCGTTCTTGACGCCGTTGGTCCGGACGCGCGGGTCCGGCGGCTCGGGCACCGGCGCGGCCGGCATCCCGCACTCCAGGTACGCCAGCCACTCGTGCCCGTGGTACTCCAGCGCCCGCACCCGCCCGTAGAAGGACGGCCCCTCGTAGGACTCCGGCACCGGCGCCAGCCCGTCCGGCCGCATCCCCACCAGGACCTGCCCGCCCGTGTGCTGCGAGATGGCGTACGCCCTGGGATCGCTCCACGCCATCGTCAACTGGTGAGGACCGAAGTCGAGCATCACATATTGGTTCTGCGGCGTCCTGACATCGGCCGCCAACAGGTTCAACTGCTGGGAGTTGAGAAAAGCCGCCACGAAAGCCGTCGCTGGATCGTTGTAAATTTGGGCCGGAGTTCCGACGTCCTGAAGGACGCCGCGATTCAGGATCGCGATCCGGTCGGCCAGCGTCAGCGCCTCCACCTGGTCGTGCGTCACGTAGATCGTGGTGACGCCGAGCGACCTGACCAGCGAGGAGATCTCCATCCGCAACTCGGTGCGCATGCCGGCGTCCAGGTTCGACAGCGGCTCGTCCATGAGGAACAACTTGGGCTGCCGCACGATCGCCCGGCCCATCGCCACCCGCTGCCGCTGCCCACCCGAGAGCGTGCCCGGCCGCCGCTCCAGCGTCTCGTCGATGTGCAACGCCTTGGACAGTTCGGTGACGCGTTCACGTACCAGAGCGGGGTCGGCCTTGGCGATTTCCAGGGGAAAGGCGATATTTCCGCGTACGGTTCTGTGCGGGTAGAGCGCCCCGTTCTGGAACACCATCGCCACATCCCGATCGCGCGGCGCCAGATGGTTGGCCATCTGACCGTCCAGCCAGAGATCCCCCTCTGTGATCTCCTCCAAGCCCGCGATCATGCGAAGCAACGTGGACTTGCCGCATCCGGAAGGGCCGAGGAGGACGAGGAACTCGCCGTCCTCCGCCCTCAGGCTCAGCCGGTCGACTGCTAGGTAGTCGCCCGGATACACCTTGGTCACTTTGTCGAGAACGACCGAGCTCATGGGCTCACACCTTGCGCGCGTGTCACCTGTGACGAGGCTGATAGAAGAGGTAGTACATCGCGCCTTAACGATACATGTCCACCCTTGACATAAATATTCTCCTTGGCATGCGTTTCGGTCGGGAGTTTTGGGCATCCGTACGCCGAAATTTCCGTATCTGGGTAGCCTGGAAGGGCTTGCGTAAACTTGCGGAAAGGGCTTTCATAGTCGGGACCGTACGGGGGAGACACGGGGGAGACCATGACCGCTTGGTGGCGCAACGCCGCGATCTACCAGGTCTACGTGCGCAGTTTCGCTGATGGCGACGGCGACGGCGTCGGCGACCTGATCGGCGTTCGCGATCGCCTGCCGTATCTGGCCGGTCTGGGCGTCGACGCCATCTGGCTGACCCCGTTCTACACCTCGCCGATGGCCGACTTCGGCTACGACGTGGCGGACTACAGGGATGTCGACCCGCTGTTCGGATCACTCGCCGATGCCAAGGCGGTCATCAACGAGGCCCATGGCCTGGGGTTGCGCGTCATCGTGGACGTCGTCCCCAACCACACCTCCTCCGCCCACCCCTGGTTCCAGCAGGCGTTGCGCGGCGAGAACCGCCGGCGCTACATCTTCCGCGACGAGCCCAACGACTGGGAGTCGATCTTCGGCGGCCCGGCGTGGACGCGGGTCGAGGACGGGCAGTGGTACCTGCACCTGTTCGACCCCTCCCAGCCCGACCTCAACTGGGACGACGAGGAGGTGCGCGGCGAGTTCGAGTCGATCCTGCGTTTCTGGCTCGACCTGGGCGTGGACGGCTTCCGGGTGGACGTGGCGCACGGCATGGTCAAGCCGGCCGGCCTGCCCGACATCGGACGCGGCAACCAGGCCACGATGGTCGGCAGGGAGCCGGTGCCGTTCTTCGACAACGACGGCGTCCATGAGATCCACCGCGCCTGGCGGCGCGTGCTCGACTCCTACCCGGGCGAGCGGATCGGCGTGGCCGAGGCGTGGGCGCCGACCGCCGAGCGCCTGGCCATGTACGTACGCCCTGACGAGCTGCACCAGGCCTTCAACTTCCACTACCTGTTCGCCCCCTGGGACGCCGCCGGGCTGCGCGAGGCGATCGACTCCTCGCTGGCCACCTCCGGCTCCGTCGGCGCGTCGGCCACCTGGGTGCTCTCGAACCACGACGTCAAGCGGCATGTCACCCGCTACGGCAGCCTGGCCAGGGCCCGCGCCGCCGCGCTGCTGACCCTCGCGCTGCCCGGCTCGGCCTACGTCTACCAGGGCGAGGAGCTGGGCCTGCCCGAGGTGCTCGACCTGCCGGAGGAGGTGTGCCAGGACCCGCAGCGGCTGCGCGACCCCGACAGCGGGCGCGACGGGTGCCGGGTGCCGCTGCCGTGGACGTACGAGGGCGGCTGGAACGAGCCCTGGCTGCCGATCCCTGAGGAGTGGGCCGGGCTGAGCGTGCAGGCCCAGCAGGGTGTGCCCGGCTCGACGCTGGAGCTGTACCGGCAGGCGCTGCGGCTGCGCCGCGACCTCGAAGGGGAGCTGGTCTGGCACGACTCGCCGGAGGGCACGCTCGTCTTCTCCAGGGGCGAGTTCGTCTGCACCGTCAATGTCGGCGGAACGGCCGTGGACTTCGGGCTCGACGGAGAACTCCTGCTCGCCTCCGATGTCGCCGGAGCAGCGGATTCGACGGCCTGGTGGAAAGTAAAGTGTGTGCCATGAATGGTCACGCTCGCCTAGCCGACATCGCCGCCCAGGCCGGGGTGAGCGAGGCCACGGTCTCCCGGGTGCTCAACGGCAAACCGGGAGTCTCCGCCGCCACCCGTCAGGCGGTGATGACCGCGCTCGACCTCATGGGCTACGAGCGCCCGCCCCGGCTGCGGCAGCGCAGCAACGGGCTGGTCGGCCTGGTGACGCCGGAGCTGGACAACCCGATCTTCCCCGCGTTCGCGCAGGCCATCGAGAAGGCGCTGACGCAGCATGGCTACACGCCCGTGCTCTGCACCCAGCTTCCCGGCGGCGCGCCCGAGGACGAGTTCACCGAGCTGCTCGTCGATCGCGGCGTGAGCGGCATCGTGTTCGTCTCGGGGCTGCACGCCGACACGACCGCGCGAATGGACCGATACACCCGCCTGACCGACCGCGGGCTGCCGATCGTGCTGGTCGACGGCTACAGCGAGCACATCGACGCCCCGTTCATCTCGCCCGACGACCGCCTGGCCGCCAAGCTGTCCGTGCAGCACCTGGTCGACCTCGGCCACGAGCGGATCGGGATCGCGCTGGGGCCGCGCAGGTTCGTGCCGGTGATCAGGAAGATCGAGGGATACCGGCAGGCCATGGTGCAACTGCTCGGCGCGACCGACGTCGATGAGCTGATCTCGCACTCGTTGTTCTCGGTCGAGGGCGGGCAGGCCGCCGCCGCGCAACTGCTCACCCGCGGCTGCACCGGCATCGTGTGCGCGAGCGACCTGATGGCGCTGGGCGCGATCCGCGCCATCAGGGAGAAGGGGCTGTCGGTGCCGGGGGATGTGTCCGTGGTGGGATTCGACGACTCGCCGCTGATCGCGTTCACCGATCCGCCGCTCACCACCGTACGCAAGCCGATCGGCGCGATGGCGTCGGCGGCCGTGCAGACCCTGCTCGAAGAGGTCAACGGCGCTCCCGCCAAGCACGTCGAGCTGATCTTCCAGCCGGAGCTCGTCGTCCGCGGCTCCACCGGCTCAGGCCCCCTGGTCAACCGGTGAGGGAGTGCCGTCGTCTGGAGGAGCGACCAGAGCGGGGGAAGACGGCGGCATCTGGCGACCGAGCCCGCCTCCGCGAAGTGGAGGCCATGAACACGTGACGCGGGACCTTCTGGTTCTCGGCGGTGCCGGGGTCGACACGACGGTCTACGTGCCCGAGTTGCCGTTGCCGTACAAGGACACCTACCACGTGCCGCCGGTCGACGACCGGATCGGCAACACCGGCGCGGGCGTGGCGCTCGGGTGCCACGCGCTCGGGCTCGGCGTCGCCTTCGCCGACCTCATCGGCGACGACCCGCAGGGCGCGCTCATCCGCCACGCGCTGCGCGAGGTCGACTGCCGCTGGGGCCCGGCCGAGGCGGGCACCCGGCGCAGCGTTCTGCTCGTGGGGCCCGACGGGCGGCGCACCTCGTTCTACGACGCGAAGCTCACGCCTGAGGAGCGCCTGCCCAGAGAGCTGTACGCGGACGTGCGCCCCCGCCACGTCCACGTGTCGATCATGGACTTCTGCCGCCACGTCTACCCCGACCTCGACGGCGTGCCGATCTCCACCGACCTGCACGACTGGGACGGCGCCGCCGACTACCAGAAGGACTTCGCCTACCACTCCGACCTGGTGTTCCTCTCGGCCGCCGCGCTGCCTGAGCCCGCCGCCGTCATGCGCGACGTCATTGAGCGCGGGCGCGCCCACACGGTCGTGTGCACGCGCGGCGCCGACGGCTGCCTCGTCATGACCCGCGGCTCCGGCGCGCGCGCCTTCCCCGCCGCGCCGCTGCCCGGCCCGGTGGCCGACAGCAACGGCGCCGGCGACGCGTTCGTCTCCGGATTCCTGTACGGCACGCTGCGCGGCAGGCCGCTGGAGGAGTGCGTGCGCATGGGGGCGATCGCCGGGGCGCACGCCTGCGCGGTCACCGGCACGCACGAGTCCCCGATCACCGAGTCACTGCTGCTCACCAGGGCTTCGATCTAGATCCAGCTCCCGCCAGGCCCGGCAGAAAAACGGCGGGAGCGAGATCACCGCGTAGACCCCGGTGAAGGCCAGGAGCGTGGCCCCGAGGCCGGTGAGCGCGGTGAGCGAGCCGGCCAGCAGCCCGCCGATCGGCATGCCCGCGTACGCCGCCGCCGTCATGGCGCCGATCACCCGCGCCCGCAGCGGAGCGGGGATCCGGCCGTACTGCAGGATGCCCAGGATGGGGTTGATCCCGCCCGCCGCGAACCCGGACAGCGCGGTGACGGCGAGCGCCACGGGGAACGGCGCGCCCAGTGCCAGCACCAGCACGCGCGGGACCCCGGCCAGGAAGAAGCACAGCCCGTACGTCAGCCGCATCGGTAATCGTGCGCCGGCCGCCCCGTACACGATCGTCCCCAGCACCGCGCCCGCCCCAAGCGCCCCTGTGAGCAGCCCGAACGCCCGCGGGTCGCCCACCACGTCCCGTGCGTACAACGCGAGCAGCACCTGCGTCACGCCCGTGTCGAGCAGGTTGACCACCACGACCATCGCGGTGGCGCTGAGCTGCAGCCGGTCCTGCCAGAGGAAGGTCAGCCCAGCCCGCAGGTCGTTCAGGTACCCGCCGGGGTCGCGCTCGCCCCGCGCCGTCCGCCGTACCCCGGCCGCCACGAGCAGCGCGGACAGCAGGAAGCTCACCCCGTCCACCAGCAGCAACATGCTCGGGCCTATCCACAGGATCAGCACTCCGGCCAGCGGCGCGCCCACCATCGCCGATCCCCGGCACACCCCGTCGTAGGCCGCCGTCGCCCGCTCGATCCGCACGCCGGCCGCCGTCGCGAGGTCGGGCAGCATGGCCTTGCGGGCGGTCTCGCCGGGGGTGGCGGTCAGCCAGCGCAGGAAGAGGAGCAGCAGCAGGAGCGGGTAGCTCAGCCCGGTGGTCAGGAACAGCGCGGGCACGGCCAGCACGATGAGGCCGCTGATCAGGTCGGACAGCACGCTCGCCGCGCGGTACCCGAGCCAGTCCACCAGCGTGCTGCCGAACGCGGCCGAGATGACCATGGGGAAGGTGGTGGCGAACGAGGCCACACCCGTCAGCACGGCGCTGCCGGTGGTCTCCAGGACGAACCACGGGACGGCCAGGATGGAGAGCATGTTTCCCGTGACGGAAAGTGCGTTGGCGGACAACAAGGTGATGTATGGACGCCTCACGCGCACAGCCCCCGGCGATGTTCCTCCGCTTCAGAGTTGCCGATGGTCGTCAGACGGTCAAGATAGGGTCAAATCGTGATTTAATAGTACGATTAGGACGTTTCTTTGAGGAGTTCGCTCTGTGAGCGTTGTGGTGTGCGGCGAGGCGATGTTGCTGATGCTGGCCGAGCCGGGCATCCCGCTGGAACGGGCGATCGCCTTCCGCCGCTCCGTGGCGGGGGCCGAGTCCAACGTGGCCGCCGGCCTGGCCCGGCTCGGCCACGAGGTGCGCTGGCTGGGCAGGCTCGGCGCCGACCCGGCGGGCAAGGCCGTGCTGGCGATGTTGCGGGCCGAGGGCATCGACACCCGCCACGCCGTCATCGACCCGTACGCCCCGACCGGGCTGCTGCTGCGCGACAGCCATCCCTCCCGGGCGATCGACGTCCAGTACTACCGCGCCGGGTCGGCCGCCTCCCTGCTCGGCCCCGACGAGCTGACGGCCGGGATGGTGAGCGGCGCCCGGCTCGTCCACGTCACCGGCATCACGCCGATGTTGTCCGGCTCGGCCCGCGAGGCCACACTGCGCCTGCTGGAGCTGGCTCGGGAGGCGGGCGCGCTGGTGTCCTTCGACCCCAACATCCGGCTCAAGCTGGGCCCGCCCGAGCGGTGGCGGGAGCGGGTCGCGCCGCTGCTGGACCGCGCCGACGTGGTGCTGGCGGGGGAGGACGAGCTCGACCTCCTGGGCGTCGATCCGGACAAGCTGCCCGGACTCGTCGTGGTCAAGCACCGCGACAAGTCGGCGAGCTGCGGTGAGCTGCGGCAGGAGGCCTACCCGGTGCCGGTGGCCGATCCCGTGGGGGCTGGGGACGCGTTCGCGGCCGGGTTCCTGTCCGGGATGTTGCGCGGGCGGCCGTACGACGTGTGCCTGCGCGAGGCGGCGGCCGTGGCCGCGCTCGTCGTGCAGTGCCCCAACGACACCGACGGGCTGCCCGACCGGGCCGGCCTGGACCGCGCGCTGGCCGCGTTCACCGAGGCCGGAGAGACCGTACACCGCTAGAAAGGCAGTCATGTACCGCTGGGAGATCGTCCAGGCCGTCACCGCGCAACGCGTGTTCGGGATCGTCAGGAGCGCGGGGCCCGACGAGGCGGTGGCCGCCGCGCAGGCCGTGCTGGACGCGGGGCTGCAGGCTGTCGAGGTGGCGCTGACCACGCCGCGCGCGCTGTCCGCCGTCGAGCGCCTCACCGAGCAGCGGCCGGACGCGCTGATCGGGGCCGGCACGGTGCTCGACGAAGCCGCGGCCGGCGCCGCCGTACGCGCGGGGGCGCGCTTCCTGGTCTCACCCAACCTGAACCCCGAGGTGATCCGGGCCGGGCACCGCTACGGCGTGCCGGTCTTCCCCGGCGTGACGACGCCGAGCGAGATCGTCCGCGCGCTGGAGGAAGGCGCGGACGCCGTGAAGATCTTCCCGGCCTCGGCCGTGTCGCCGTCGTGGCTCCGGGACGTGCGGGCCGCGCTGCCGCAGGCGCCCGCGATCCCCACGGGAGGCGTGAGCATCGACAACGCGCCGGAGTGGATCGCGGCCGGCGCCGTGGCCTGCGGGATGGGCTCGGCGCTGACCTCGGGCGGCGCGCGGGCGGCGGGGGAGCGGGTCACCACGCTGCTCGCCAAACTCGCCGACGCCCGCTGACGGGAGCGCGGTATGGAGCTTCAGGGGCTGCACGGGCAGGTGGTCGACAGGATCGGCCGGTCGCTGGCGTCCGGGGAGCTGCGCGCGGGCGAGGTCCTGCGCCTGGAGGACGTACAGGAGCGGTTCGGCGTCTCCCGCACGGTCGCCAGGGAGGCCGTACGCGTGCTGGAGTCCAAACGGGTGGTCACCAGCCGCCCGCGGGTCGGCGTCACCGTGCGCCCGATGAGCGCCTGGAACCTCTACGACCCGCAGGTGATCCGCTGGCGGCTCACCTCGCCAGGGCGCGCGGTGCAACTGCGGGAGCTGGCCGAGTTGCGGGTGGCGGTCGAGCCGGCCGCCGCGGCGCTGGCCGCGGTCCACGCCGATCCCGACGTGCGGCGCCGGCTCATCGCGCACGCCCAGGCCCTGCTGAGCGCGGCGGGGGGCGGTGACGTCAAGGGGCTCGTGGCGGCCGACGCCGCCTTCCACCGGGTGCTGCTCACCGCGTCGGGCAACGGCATGTTCGCCCAGCTCGCCGAGGTGACCGAGGAACTGCTCGTGGCCAGGCGCGATCTCCTGCTGCTGCCCGAGCAGCTCGACACGGCCGCCGTACGGGGCCACCTCGACGTGGCCGAGGCGGTGGCCGCCGGGCACGGGGCCGAGGCGGCGCAGGCGCTCCGGTCGATCGTGGAGTCGGCCCGCACCGAGGTCGAAAACCTCCTCGAAGGAGGCGCCTGCGCGCTCACGTGATCGTGGTGGTGGTCGTCTCCGAGGCCGGCCGCCCGGACACGGCGAACCGCCCGGAGACCATCGCCACCACCGCGCCCAGGAACATGGCGGCGGCGCGTCCAACGAACAGCTCGCGTCCCTGACCACCCCGTCCCCGGTGGTGCGACAATAATTCGGACATGTCAACATCGTCTAAAGGGTGAGCCATATGTCCCTCCCACCCCATGACCTACGGGGAGATCACCCGATGACCGTCGCCGTCCACGTCGGTCCCGAGCCCGTGCCCGCGCTCATCGACGCCGTACACCGCGCCGGCGCCCGCGTCGTGCCCCTGGAGCAGGCCGAGGCGATCGTCTACTTCGGCAACGACGACCCGGACGAGGTGCGTTCGATGCTCCACGAGGGCATCCGCTGGGTGCAGCTCCCGCACGCGGGCATCGAACGGTGGGCCGCGGCCGGGGTCATCACCGGCCACCCCGTCTTCACCGCCGCCACCGGCTCCTACGGGCGGCCCGTGGCCGAGCACGCCCTGGCCATGATGCTGGCCGCCGCCCGAGGCCTGCCCCGGCTGGCCAGGGCGAAGGAGTGGGGCCCCAACACCTCCAAGGAGTTCGCCGGCTCGACGGTCGCGATCGTCGGCTGCGGCGGCATCGGCCGGGCGCTGATCCGCCTGCTGGAGCCGTTCGGCTGCACGGTGGTGGCCGTCAGCGACAGCGGCGAGGTGCCCGGCGCCGCCCAGGTCGTGCCGCGCGCCCGCTACCGCGAGGCACTGCCCGAGGCCGACTACGTGGTCATCGCGGCACCCGCCACGCCGGGCACCAAAGGCATGTTCGCGACCCGCGAGTTCGAGCTCATGCGCCAGGACGCCTGGCTCGTCAACGTGGCCAGAGGCGGCCTCGTGGTGACAGACGACCTGGTGGACGCCCTGCGTACGGGCCGCATCGGCGGCGCGGCCCTCGACGTCACCGCCCCCGAGCCGCTGCCGGCCGGCCACCCGCTCTGGGACCTGGACAACGTCCTCATCACCCCCCACAGCGCCAACCCCCGCCCCGCCTACTGGCGCGGCCTGGCCGAACGCGTCACCTCGAACGTGCGCCGCTTCCAGGACGGCGCGCCGCTGGAGGGCGTGGTCTCCCCGGCACAGGGTTTCTGAGCTAGCCCAGGTTGAGCCTGGCCCCCTTGCTCAGGCCGGAGTCGTGCACCTCGATGCCCGCCGGCTCCAGGTCCTTCGGCAGGTCGAACACCAGCGCGCCGGTGAACGACTGGCCCGCCTCGATGCGGATCGGGGTGATCTCCTTGCCGCCCTTGTCGAGCAGCTTGGTGCCGCCGTGCAGCTCGTCGTCCTCGTCGATCAGCTTCTGCTGGCCAGGGTAGAGCACCCTGGCCTCCTCGCCGATGTTCCTGACCTGCACGCCGACCTGGCACGTACGCTTCTGCGCCTCCTCGGCGGGCTTGGGGCACTTCGTGCTCGTCACGGCGAAACGCAGCTTGCCGTCCTGCACCGGCCCGTCCTCCCCGACGGCCGGGGAGCGGAGCAACCAGGCGACCAGGGCCAGCAGCACCACCATCACCACGACCGCGATCACCACGACGGTCAGGCAGCCCGAGAACACGCCCCGCTTGGGGCGGCCCGGCCGGTAGCCCGGCAGCGGCCCCTGGCCCGTCTGGTGGGGGAGCGGTCCCTGGCCCGTCTGGTGAGGGAGCGGCATCTGGCCGGCCGCGTGCGGCGGCGGCACCTGCGCGGGCCGCGGCCTCTGGGGCGCGCGCCCGCTGCCAGGCAACGGCCCGGTGCGCTCAGGGGACGGCGGCTGCTGCGGCCCCCGCGACGTCCCGGGCACGGGCCCGGTGCGCTCGGCAGGATGCGGCGCGTGGCCGGACCCCGGCAACGGCCCGGTGCGCTCGGCGGGCGGCGGCTGGTGCGGGCCCCGCGACGTCCCGGGCGGAGGACCCGTGCGTTCGGCCGGGTGTGGCGCGTGGCCGGACCCCGGCAACGGCCCGGTGCGCTCGGCGGGCGGCGGCTGTTGCGAGCTTCGCGAGGTCCCGGGCCGGGGACCGGTGCGCTCTGCAGGGGGTGGCTGTTGCGGGCTCCGCGATGTCCCGGGCCGGGGACCGGTGCGTTCGGCGGGGGGCGGCTGCTGGGGCGCGCGGGCCTGGGGCGGCCGGGGGGCGTGGCCGGTGCGGTCGGGAGGCATCGGAGGCGGCATCAGCGGGCCGAACTCCGACGGGTTCCACGCGCTGGTCAGGTGTTTGGTGGCGGCGAGCTGCGCGGCCGGCTCGTCGGCCGCCTCCACCAGCTCCAGCAGCAACTGCTTGGCCGTCGGCCGCCGCGCCGGGTCGGGGTGGATGGCCGCCGCCACCAGCCGGTCGAGCGGCGCGGGCAGCCCCCGCAGGTCCGGCGGCGCCTGGCGGGCCCTGGCCGCCATCACGTACGCGTCCCCCTCGCCGAACGGATGCCCGCCCAGCCCCGCGTACGCGATCAGCGACCCCCACGCGAACACGTCGCCCGCCGGGCTGGTGCGACCCTCGAAGACCTGTTCGGGAGCGATCCATCCGGGCGTGCCCATGACCATGCCGGCGTTGGTGTGCCGGGCGTTGACGTGCGTCGAGCGGGCCAGCCCGAAGTCGATGACCCGCGGCCCCGCCAGCGTCAGCATCACGTTGGCCGGCTTGAGGTCGCGGTGCACGAGCCCGGCCGCGTGGATCGCGGTCAGCGCGGCGGCGACGCCCACGGCGGCGGCGTGCAGCACGGACGGCGACAGCGCGCCGTGCTCGATGAGATGGTCTTCCAGGGAGATGCCGTCGATGTACTCGGTGACGAGGTAGAGGACACCCCGGTCCTCACCGTGGTCGAGCACGCGCGCCGTGCAGAACGAGGCCACCTTGCGCGCGTTGGACACCTCTTCGTTGAACCGCGCCCGGTAGACGGGGTCGGCGGTGAAGTCGCGCCGGATGGCCTTGAGCGCCACCCGGGGACCTTCGGCGGGCTTGGCGAGGTAGACCACCCCCATGCCGCCGGAGCCGAGACGGCTGATCAGCTCATAGGAGCCGATCGCCGGCGGATCTTCCGGCTGCAGAGGAGTGCCTCCGGAGCGCCCCAACGTCGCCGTCCTCTCGCCGTCGTCATCCCGTCTCAATCCGAACCGTTCCTCCTGCCGGCCCGGCCTGGGTGGCAACCCGCATCTTTCCGCCGCCCGGCATCCCGTTTGTACCCCCAGACTCTAACGGAGGAAGGGGCTGCCCGTCGGCCACTAGCCCTGAGCAGGGTCGCGCCGCGGCGGGCGCATCGTCACCCGGAGCCGCGAAAGATCGATCGTGTGCGGCAGGGGCCGGTGGGGTGACAGCAGCCGCCCGACGGGCTTGGGACGGGCCGCGCGCAGGATGGCCGAGAGGAAGGCGGTGCCGACCGCGAGCGTCAGGTGCATGCCGTCGCAGCCGGGCCTGGCCCACCACTCGTCGGCAGCGGTGCCGTCCAGCCAGATCTCGGGGGTGAAGGTGTTCGCGTACGGCAGGCGCGGGCTGCGCTGGTGCACCGCGATCGGCACGACCACGGTGGTGCCGGGGGGCAGGGCGGTGCCGTACCACTCGGTCTCGGTGGTCGTGACCCGCGACACCGCCGGCACCGGCGGCCACAGGCGTAGCCCCTCGCGCAGGCAGGCGCGCAGGTGTTCCGGGTCGCGGCGGGCCGTTTTGCGGTGCGTCGGGTGGGCGGCCAGCAGCGCCAGCGTCTGGGTGATGCCGGCGGCGGTCGAGCCGAGGCCCATCAGCCAGTACGCGGCCTGCATGAGCCCGCGCGACTCGGCCTCCGGCGTCTCCGCGATCAGCCCGGCCAGGCTGCCCGGCTCCGCCCGGCGCAGGTGGTCGATGATGCGGGTGTCGTAGCGGCCCGAGAGGATCTCCCTGCGCCGCCGCGCCCGCCAGCGGCCGGCCCGCGTGACGCGCCGCAGGAGCCGGCTGAGCTCCTCGTCCTCGGCGGCGCCCTCGCCGTACACGCAGCGCCTGGCCACGCGCTGCCAGCACGCGCTGACCCGCGCGTGGTCCACCACGCCGCCGGTCAGCTCCTTCGCCTCCTGCCCGGCGATCTCGATGAAGCGCGGGCGCAGCACGTCGGTGGGCAGGCCGAAGGGGCGTTCCTCCAGCGTGGGCGCGTAGGAGTCCTGGGACAACACGCGCAGGGCGTCACGCTTGGACATGACGAGCAGGGCCGGGCCGCGCAGGCCGCGCACCAGCACGGGACGGCCGCCGAAGCGGGATTCCAGTACGGCCAGGAGCGCGCGGGCGCGCATCGGGTCGCGGCCGTGCGTGGCGTGCGGCGTGCCCGGCGGGACGAGGGTGGCCGCCAGGCGCAGGCTCTCCAGCACGGTGGCCCTGGGCAACCCCCTAGGCACGCGGAGCCTCCCGCTGAGCGGGTGGGACGTTCATGCCTCGATGTGATCGCTCAGGGACCCGCGACCGCAATCCGGGGTTTCGGTCAATGGAACACTTCCGGCTTCAAGATCGGCCGGTGTTCCGATGACCGGAACGCCTCACACACTCAGGAGGCTGGCCGAGATGGCCTGGGCGGCGCCGCGTACGGAGATGCCCAGCTTGGCCAGCGGCGCCAGGTGGGCGGGCGCGGCCACGCCGAGCGACATGCAGATCCGCCCGCTGGGGCCGAACACCGGGGCGGCCACGCAGGCCACGCCCTCGGTGTACTCCTCCTGCGAGTAGGCGATGCCGTACCTGCGGACCTGGGCCAGCTCCCGTTCGAGCCCGGCCAGGGTGGTGATCGTGCGGCGGGTCAGCCGCTCGAACGTGCCGCGCGCCAGCAGTTCCTGGCGCAGCTTCGGGTCGAAGGCCAGCAGCGCCTTGCCGGTCGCCGTGCAGTGCAGCGGCGCCCGGTCGAGGCCGTCGGAGCGCGAGTCGACGCGGTTGTGGCCGTACAGGCGCTCGACGTAGCGGGCCTCCAGGCCCGAGGGCACGGCCAGGTTCACCGTCTGACGGGTGGTCTCGTACAGATAGAGCAGGTACGGCAGCACCCCCTTGCGGGTGCCCGGCACGCTCGCGCGGGTGATGCCCGCCATCGACTCCAGCAGCTCGCCCGGCAGGTAGGCGTTCCCCACCCGCCGGGCCAGCTCTCGTGAGCACAGCACGCCCAGGATCCGGTGCGCGGTCGACTTGGGCAGCCCCGTGCTCCGGCAGAGCTGCGACAGCGTGACCGGACGGGAGGCCGCGCTGAGCGCGAGGAGGATGTCGATCCCCCTCTCCAGGCTGCCTGGCTGGGACGCGGGGCGCTCGTCAGGAACCATGTGTGCTTGGCTGGCCGTTTCCGTCGGCATCAATGTCCCTTTCGCTCTCCGAGTAGCGGAAGGGGCTTCCCGGGGCTGCGGTTTTCCAATTGCTGGCCTACCCGGCTGCCGCGCGGTGATACCCGCTCAGTGACGAGCGATGATCTCCGCGTACACGGAGACCGCCACCTCGCCCGGCGTTCTGGCCCCAATGTCCAGACCCGCCGGAACGTGCACCCGCTCGCCTCCTTCCACGCCCGCCAGCACCGCCGTGCCGCGCCTGCGGCTGGCGATCAGCCCGATGTACGGCACGCCCTTGTCCAGCGCCTCCCGCAGCACCGGCTCCTCGCCCACGCCGTGCGAGGCGACCAGCACGGCCGCGGTGTCGTCGGCGATGGGCTCGGCGCCGGGTCCCGTGCCCGTCTCGACCGTGTACCCGAGCGCCTTCCCGACCGCGGCGAAGGCCCGCGCGATGGGGCTGTCGCCGTGCACGCGGACGAGCGTGGGCGGCAGCACCGCCTCCAGGAAGATCTCCAGGGTGCCGCCGGACAGGCACGGCTGGCCCACCGCGACCAGGCCCTCCTCCTCGTGCGGCTCGTCGGCCTCCGGGGTGATCCGCAGCAGCGTGGCCTGCCCGGTGCGCATCAGGCGCAGGCCCTGGGCGCGTACGGTGTCGGTCGCGCACGTGCCGCCGACGAAACCCTCGATCGTCCCGTCGGGCAGCACCAGCGCGCGGTCGCCGGCCTTGGCGCTGGTGGGCCGCTGCGCGCGCACGACCGTGGCCAGCACGTACGGCTCCCGCCCCGACCGCAGCCGCGCCACCCGGGTGTCCAGGTCGGCGACCGGCCGCGGCCGAGACGGCATACCGAGGAATTCGGTCACAGGCCCTCCTTCGTCGATCCTGTGACCGAGGCGCGGCGTCTGATGGCTCGCTCCCTTGGGTCGCTCACGGGATCGCCAGGTCCGTGCGGAACGGGTCGCCCTGGATGACCCGCCACACGTTCGCGGGCGTGAGAGGCATGTCGGCGTGCCGCACCCCGTACGGCGCCAGCGCGTCCACCACGGCGTTGACCACCGCCGCCGGAGACCCGACCGTGGCCGACTCCCCGACGCCCTTGGCCCCGATCGGGTGCGTCGGCGAGGGCGTCACGGTCTCGCCCAGCTCCCACGACGGGCACTCCATCGAAGTCGGCAGCAGGTAGTCCATGAACGAGGCGCCCAGGTGGTTGCCGTCCTCGTCGAACGCCATCACCTGCATGAGCGCCATGCCCACCCCGTCGGCCAGCCCGCCGTGGATCTGCCCCTCGACGATCATGGGGTTGATCCGCACGCCGCAGTCGTCCACCGCGACGAACCTGCGTACCTTGACCTGCCCGGTGCCGGCATCGACGTCCACGGCGCAGATGTAGGCCCCGAACGGATAGGTCAGGTTCGGCGGGTTGTAGACGGTGACGGCGTCCAGGTGACCTTCGACGCCCTCCGGCAGCTCCAGGTTCGAGTGCGCGGCCAGCGCGATCTCGGCCAGCGACTTGCCGGTGCCCGGGTCGCCCACCACCGACCACTTCCCGTCGGCCCACTCCAGGTCGTCCGGCGACGCCTCCAGCATGGCCGCCGCCACGATCTTGGCCCGGTCGCGTACCTTCCTGGCCACGATCACCGCGGCGGCGCCGGAGACGGGGGTGGAGCGGGAGCCGTACGTGCCCAGGCCGAACGGCGTCTGGTCGGTGTCCCCGTGCACCACCTCCACGTCGTCGGCCGAGATGCCCAGCTCCTGCCCGACGATCTGGGCGAACGTGGTCTCGTGCCCCTGGCCCTGCGACTGGCACGACACCCGCAGCACCGCCTTGCCCGTCGGGTGCACGCGCAGCTCGGCCCCGTCGGCCATGCCGAGGCCCAGGATGTCCATGTGCTTGCGCGGGCCCGCCCCGACCGCCTCGGTGAAGAAGCTGACCCCGATGCCCATCAGCTCGCCCCTGGACCGCTTGTCGGCCTGCTCGGCACGGAGCTTGTCGTAGCCGATCATGTCCATGGCCAGGCGCAGCGCCTTGGGGTAGTCGCCGGAGTCGTACTCCCAGCCGGTGGGGGAGGTGTAGGGAAACTGCTCCGGCCTGAGCAGGTTGCGCATGCGCAGCTCGGCCGGGTCCATGCCCAGCTCGGCTGCCAGCACGTCCACCATGCGCTCGACCAGGTAGACGGCCTCGGTGACGCGGAAGGAGCAGGCGTAGGCGACGCCGCCTGGGGCCTTGTTCGTGTAGACGCCGGTGACCTCGCAGTGGGCGGCCTCGATGTCGTAGGAGCCGGAGAAGACGTGGAAGAACCCGGCCGGGAACTTGGTCGGCTGCGCGGTGCCGTTGAACGCGCCGTGGTCGGCCAGCACCTTCACCCTGATCGCCTGGATCTTGCCGTCGCGGGTCGCGGCCACTTCGCCGCGCATGTGGTAGTCGCGGGCGAAGGAGGTGCTCATCAGGTTCTCGGAGCGGTCCTCCATCCACTTGACCGGGCGGCCGGTGACGATCGAGCCGACGATCGCGCAGACATATCCTGGATAAATCCCGACTTTGTTGCCGAAGCCGCCGCCGATGTCCGGGGAGATCACCCGGATCTTGTGCTCGGGCAGCCCGGCCACCATCGCGTACAACGTCCGGTGGGCGTGCGGCGCCTGCGTCGGGCACCAGATGGTCAGCTTGCCCGTGACCTTGTCGAAGTCCGCCAGCGCGCCGCACGTCTCCAGCGGGGCGGGATGCACGCGCGGGTAGAGCATGTCCTGCGCGACCGTGACCTCCGCCTGCGCGAAGAGCGTGCCCGTCCGCGCCTTGTCCCCGGCCTCCCAGTCGAAGATGTGGTTTCCCGTACGCCCTTCGAGATCGTCCCTGATGACCGGGGCGTCCGGGTCGAGGGCCCGCCTGGCGTCGATGACCGCGTCGATGGGGTCGTACTCGACGTCGATCAGCTCCAGCGCGTCACGTGCCGAGTAGGGGTCCTCGGCCACCACGAACGCGACCTCCTGCCCCTGGAAGCGCACCTTGTCCGTGGCCAGCACCGCCTGCGTGTCCTGCGACAGCGTGGGCATCCAGGCCAGGTTCAGCCCCTCCAGGGTCTGGCCCGTGATGACGGCCTTGACCTTGGGGTGGGCCTCGGCGGCGCTGGTGTC
The DNA here is from genome assembly GCF_042656245.1 of Nonomuraea insulae. NCBI lineage: Bacteria > Bacillati > Actinomycetota > Actinomycetes > Streptosporangiales > Streptosporangiaceae > Nonomuraea > Nonomuraea insulae. The sequence goes on along the minus strand of NZ_JBHSPA010000047.1, from coordinate 178,543 downwards.
GATGGAGACGATCGCGGCGTGGGCGTGGGGGCTGCGCAGGATGGCTCCGTACAACATGCCGGGCAGGCGTACGTCGTCGGTGTAGTTGCCGCGACCGCGGATGAACCGCGCGTCCTCTTTGCGGTGCATTCGCCCATAGCTCATGACTTCGCCTCCGTCTCGGCGGCCCACCTGATCGAGCGGACGATGTTCTCGTAGCCGGTGCACCGGCAGAGCTGGCCCGAGATGGCCTCGCGGATCTGGCCCTCGTCGGGGTCGGGATTGCGGTCCAGCAGCGCGCGCGCCGTCAGCAGCATGCCCGGCGTGCAGAACCCGCACTGCAGCCCGTGGCACTCCACGAACCCCTTCTGGACCGCGTCCAGGTCGCCGTCCCGCTCCAGCCCCTCCACCGTCGTCACCTCGTGCCCGTCGGCCATGACGGCCAGCACCGTGCACGACTTGACCGGCACGCCGTCGAGCTGAACCGTGCAGACGCCGCAGTTGGAGGTGTCGCAGCCCCAGTGGGTGCCGGTCAGGTCCAGCTCGTCGCGCAGGAAGTGCACGAGCAGCAGCCTCGGCTCGACGTCCCTGGTGTACGGCTGCCCGTTCACCGTGACCGTGATCCGCATGTCAGATCCTTCCCGCTGCGTCGGTCAGCGCGCGCCGGGTCAGCTCGGCGGCCAGGTGGCGTTTGTAGTCGGCGGGCCCGCGCTGGTCGGGGTGCGGTGCGCAGTGCTCGGCGGCGATCCTGCCCGCCTGCGCGAACGCCTCCTCACCCGGGGGCCTGCCCTCCAGGTACGTCTCGGCCTCGGGGGCGCAGAAGTGCTCGGCCCCCACCGCCGTCAGGCCGATGCCCGCCTGCGCGATCAGGCCGTCCGCGATCCGCAGGACCGCCCCGGCCGCCGCCACGGGCCAGTCGCCGACGCGCCGCTCGACCTTCTCGTAGGCGCTGCCGGTGCCGGGCGCGACGGGCACGCGGAGCTGGATGAGGAGTTCGCCGGGCTCGACGGCGGTCTCGTAAGGACCCTGGTGGAATTGTCTGACCGGAACCGTACGGGTGCCGCCGGGTCCCTGGATGACCGCGGTGGCCCGCAGGGCCGCGAACACGGCCGACAAATCCTCAGAAGGATCCCCTTGGCACAAGGAGCCGCCAACGGTCCCCCGATTTCGTACTATTGGGTCAGCTATAACGCGCTCAGCATCCCGAAATATCGGGAAAAGGTCGGTCGCGGTCGTGCTCTCTAGCAACTCCGCGTGCCGCACCAGCGCACCGATGACCAGCTCGTCGCCCTCGACCGCGATCCGCCCCAGCTCAGGGGCCAGACCATTGATGTCGATCAGCGCCTCGGGCTGGGCCAGGCGCAGCTTCATCATCGGGATGAGGCTGTGCCCGCCTGCGACGACCCTGGCCTCGGGGCCGTAGCGCTCCAGTAGTTCGAGCGCGTGCGGCACACTGTCCGCTCTCTCGTATTCGAATCTCGCGGGAACCTGCATGACAGCACATTGCTGTTACCGATTTGTCGCGACAATCCACAAATAAGGGATTCCTTAATACGGTCCGGAGAACTATGAAAGAGGCGTGACCCTCAGCCAGCTCGGCGCGTTCGTCTTCGTCGCCCGCCTCGGTTCCGTCAAGGCCGCGGCCCGCGCGCTCGGCGTCAGCGAACCCGCCGTCTCCCAGTCGCTGGCCCAGCTCCGCAGACATCTCGGAGACCCGCTCGTGACCCGCTCCGCCGACCGGATGGTGCTCACGGAGGGCGGCCGCCGCCTGCTCGGCATCGCCTCCCAGATCGTCGCCCTCGGCGCGGAGGCGGTCGCCGCCGTCCAGCCCGGCCACCCCGCCCGGCTGCACGTGGTCATGGACGCCGGCCTGGCCGAGTACGTCGCGGGCCCCCTGCTCTGCCTCTTCACCCAGCGCAAGCCCGTGGACGCCACCACGGGCGTCGCGGCCACCGCCGAGGTGCCGCTCCTGCTGTCCAGCCGCCTGGCCGACGTCGCGCTCGGGGCGCAGACGGCGGGGGAGGGGCTGGCCAGCCGCCCGATCCTGCGCTGCCGCCTCATCGTCGTCGGCTCCCCCCGTGGCAGCCGCGACCACTGGCTCGTCGGCCCCTCGGGCACCGACCCGGCCAGCGACACCAGCCGGTTGCTGCGGTTGTTACGGGTGCAGGAGTCCCAGGTACGCGTCTTCGCGAACCAGACGGCGGCCTGGAAGGCGGCCGCCGAGGGCGTCGGCGTCGCCCCCGCCACCGCTCACCTGGTCGCCTCCCAGTTGCGCAAGGGCTCACTGGTCCCCATCGAGACCCCCGCGACCCCGCTGGCCGCGTACTGGTACGCCACCACCCTCGAACCGCCGAACCGGTCGGCGGTGGCGGGCGCCTTCCTCGACTTCCTCACCACACCGGCGGCCACCCAGACAATGCGCACCCCGGACGACGGCATCCCCCGCAGCCGCTTCCGCCCTCCGGTGCACGTGTCGATCTGGAGTTAGTACGCCGTGAGCCCAGCCGACGTGACCGACCGGTCGCCGTGGAACCCCGGCCTCAGCCGCCACCAGGTGACGACCACCAGGCCGACGGCGATGAGCCCGTAGCCGTCCTGCACGATCTTCCCGAGGACGAGCGCCGGCACCTGCGTCGGCTGCGCGGCCAGCACGGCGACGCCCAGGTAGGGGATGGGGATGGTGAAGGCGAGCCAGAGGGAGGCCGCGCCCAGGTCGCGTCTGGCGGAGGTGCCGTCTTGCAGGAGTGCCGCGATGGTGAGGATGATCCACGTGTAGTGGTGGATCCATCCGACCGGCGACAGCAGCGCGGTCAGCAGTCCGACGACGGAGACCGCCGCGATCTCCTGCCGGGTGGACCAGAGCAGGTGGGCGGCGCGGAAGCCGATCACGCCGACCACCGTCACCAGGATCGTCCACAGGATGCTGGTGAGGCCGCTGTCCAGGTACAGCCGCAGGAGCATGCCGCGGATCGACTGGTTGGTGGTGGCGTTGTTGGCGCCGACGCGGCCGCTGTCCAGCAGGGCTCCGAACCAGAAGCGGGCCGTGTCGTCGGGGATCACCACGAAGGGGATGAGCATGAGCATGGCTGTGGTGACGCCCGCCGCCGCGGCGGCGGCCCGCCGGCCGGTGATCCACAAGTAGATGATGAACAGCCCGGGGGTCAGCTTGATCGCGGTGGCCAGGCCGATGAGCACGCCGCGTGGCCACCAGGGGGCTTTGATCGTGCAGTCGAGCAGGCACAGCATGGTCAGCAGGATGCCGACCTGGCCGAAGCGCACCTGATACTGCATGGGCAGCAGATACGCCGAGGCGATGAACAGCACCGCGAACGCCGCCGGCCGCCACTGCCCGGCCTTGCGCAGGAACGGCCGGAAGGCGACGGCGAGGACGACCGCCAGGCACGCGAAGATCCCCGCCGTCCAGAGCCACTGCACCACCGGCCAGGGCAGCGCGGCGAGCGGGGCGGCCAGCAGCGCGGCGACAGGTGGATAGGTGAAGGGCAGTAGTTGCGGGGCGGGCGTGAGGTAGTCGTAGATCGCCCGGCCCTGCAAGAAGCTCTGCCCGCCCTCGCGGTAGACCGCCAGGTCCACCAGTCGCTGATCGTCCGGGTTGGTCAGCCAGTGCAGCACCAGCGGGGCGATCGCGGCGACGGTGACGAGGACGGCGCACGTCCAGGCCACGACCGGCAGGAGGCGCCGGATCGGCGTCCGCCGCCCTGGTACGGTCACCCGCCGCCTGGCCTTCCCACGCACGGTGACTACCTCCGGTCGAGATGGGGAAATGTGGACCGGCCGCCGGGGAGGTGTGTTATCACCCGTGGAGCGATCACACGGTGTTGGAGGCGGCCGACCGTCACGGAGGCATCAGCTTAATGTGCAGTGGACCATTCGCGACATCAGCTGACGTCGATGGGGTACCAGTCGCCGTTCCAACTGACTGGGATATCACGTTTGTACGTACCCCATTCCAACGGGTCGCTGGGGCTCATGATTGTCCCGACCTCGATGTCGACCTTCCCCTTCCAGTAATAGCCGTGGACGCGGGTCCAGCGTATTTTCCCATTTGCCGAGTTGAGGGCGAAGGCATTCGTGCAGACACGCTTGTTGCGTTCGTTGTTGCCGCACACTTTCGCCTGGCTCTGTTCCCGTCCGCTTTTGATGGTGATGCGCTGCCCGTTCGGCCCCACTGCGTAACCGGATGCAGGTACGGCAACGTGTCCCGCGAGCATGATGATGGCTGCGGCGGCCACCGCGCCGACCGCTCGGGAAAAGAACGCGTATTTTTCCACCAATGCCCTCAAATCGCCTTGCCTTGCCGGAGCACTTCCGTCTGTAAATTCACACATCGCGTTCGCTGTGTCAACGCGGAGGATATTTGCGTGCCGAGATGATGGTCGCTGGGGGCGTGTCTTAATTCCTGTCATTCGAAGTTTTCCATTTGCGGCAACTGTGGCAGTTATTAAGACAAAGGCGATTAATGTGCATTAAATGGCAAGGATGCAGTCATGCGCCGCCTATGTGGCGGGTCGCCGGATTTTCGAATTGGTCCGGACGATCGGTGTTGCGGCGTCAGCAGCCGTGATCTGGACGTAAGCCCCTGCGGTGGTTTGAAGTCGCATACCGGTTTTGAGCTGGCCGGCGTCGCCGCAACAGGGTCACGAAGAGGCGTGGGCAACATCCGGCGGCCGGGATCACCGTTGTGGTCCTGGTCGATCTCTCTGATCGCCAGTGCGGAACGGGTCGTGGAAGGGTGATACGGATGTCCGGTGAGGGCTATCGGGTGTTGCTTCAGGCTCGTTCCTGGAGTCGTGAGCTCCGACCTAAGGGCTTCACATGGGATCAGATCGCCGATGTGATCGCGCTCACCCACCATGTGAATCCGTTGCGGCTCTACCGGCTGGCGCATGGCCGCACCGCCGCTGATGTGGTGGGAGTGGTCAACGACGCCGATCCGGCGGGCACGGCCGCGCTGCGGGACTCGCGACATTACGACTATGAGGGGTGGCCGCAGGCGGGGCGCCGGCCGCCCGCACCGCTGCTCGTCGAGCTGGCGAGGATCTATCAGACCGCCACCCAGAGGCTGCTGCCCGAAGAGGCTGTGGCCTCGTACAAGAAGTGTGATCGCGGACTGATCAGCGGCGCGGACTTCCACCACCTCGATGTCAACCGGCCCGCAAAGCCGGACCGGGACAGTCGTGTCACCGCGGAGGGGGATGAATGGAGCACGTTCCCGGGCACGACCGCAGTGGACGCGCCCGCCTGCGTCCGGCTGCTGCGCGCCATCGACGTTGAGGAGACCGACATGAGGCGAAGGGAACTGCTCTTCGAACTGGCGCTGGTGTTCGGCGGGGGCGGGGCGCTCGAACTGCTGAGGGTGCTCACCTCGGAGGAGGAAGAGCGTCTGGCCGGAGTGCTGCGCGACAGCCGGCGACTGGACGAGGCCACGGTGAGTACGTTCGAGAAGCTGACCTCGCACGCGCGCAAGGTGGACGAAGTGTCCGGCCCGGCGACGTTGTCCAGCGCGATCCACGGGCAGCGGGCCGCTGTCGAAAGGCTGTTGGCCCGGGAGGCGATGCTGCCGGGCCTGCGTGACAGGCTTCTCAACAACTACGCCCAGATGTCGCAGTTGTCTGGCTACTTCGCCTACGATCTGCGCGATTACGCGGCAGCGGAAAAACGACTGTCTGATGGCCTGCGCGCGGCACTCGATCTCGGGGACCCGACGCTGGTCGGATACGTGCACTACTGGATGGGCAGGATGGCCGCCGACCAGAACCGGACGGCTGCCATCTGGGATCACGCCCTTGCTGTTCAGAGCTGGGCCGCCAGATCTCCGAGCAAGCTGCTGACACCGTTGTGCGAATCGCTGTTCTCTCTCGCCCACGCTGCCGAGGGAAATGCTGCGAGGAGTGTCCGCGCGCACGAAAGAGCACTCGCGTCGGCGGAAGCGCCCAAGGACAACGAACCGGCGTTCCTGCATTGGGTTTCGCCCACGGCTGTGGAATCAAGGAGGACCGGTTTGCTGGTCCAGCTGAATCAGCCCCGAGACGTCATAGCGGCTGCCGAGTCCTATCTGGCAGGTATAGCACGAAGTTCAAAGGGATCATGGAGTGGTCTGGCCCACGAGATTGGTCAGGCGAAGCTCCAGTTGGAGCCCTGGGCGAACACCACCTACGTCCGTCAACTGGACGAGACTCTGCGATCCTGTGGACTCACGCGGGTCGACCTAATCCCCCAAAGCCGTTCCTGAGCAGATAATGCCATGAGCCGAGACATAGGACTACCCGGCTCATGGCATGTGCAAGATGCTGCGTTACTTGAGGGCCGCGGCCTCCGCGGCCAGCTTCTCCACGCGGCCCCAGTCCCCGGCCTTCAGCGCGTCCGCCGGGGTCAGCCAGGTGCCGCCGACGCAGCCCACGTTCGGCAGGGCGAGGTAGTCGGGGGCGGTGTTCACGCGGATGCCGCCGGTCGGGCAGAACCGTACGTCCGGCAGCGGGCCGCCGATCGCCTTGAGGTAGGGGATGCCGCCCGCGGCCTCGGCGGGGAAGAACTTCAGCTCCTTGATCCCCCGCTCGGCCAGCGCCATCGCCTCGGACACGGTGGCCGCGCCCGGCAGGTACGGGACACCGCTCGAGTCCAGCGCCTCGACCAGCGACAGGGTCGTGCCCGGCGAGACCAGGAACTTCGCCCCCGCCGCCACGGACGCAGAGATGTCGTCGGTCGTCCGGATCGTCCCCGCGCCCACGGTCGCCTCGGGCACCTCCTCGGCGATCCTGGCGATGGCCTCACGTGCGGCGGGCGTGCGCAGGGTCACCTCGATGACCGGCAACCCACCGGCCACCAGCGCCCGGGCCAGCGGAACGGCCGTCCCGGCGTCCTCGATCACCACGACGGGGATCACTGGGGCGAGATCGAGCAGGCTCATGGGTTTCTCCTCGTCGGCCAGGCTTACGGCCGTCTAGTCATGTACAACGCAAAATGTCCGCGACCGGCGCTCTTCCGGGGCGCCCGCCTCGCGGGACGCGCCCGAGAGCCGCCGCGCGACGTCCGGTGCGGGTCGCGGCGGGGTTCACCCCACCAGCTCCCGCCGCGCATGCTGGCTCAGCCAGGCCGCCGCGCCCGTGAGGGCGGGCTGGGGCGCGACGATCAGCACGGTTCCGATGGCCGCGAGATAGGCGGCCATGTCGGGATTGTCCTCGAACCGCGTCCGGAAGCTACTGGTACGCACGCGTTCCACGATACGTGGCAGCACTCCGCCGCCCAGGTACACCCCACCCCGGGCCCCCAGGGTCAGGGCCACGTCGCCGGCGAAACTGCCCAGCATCCCGCAGAACACCTCGACCGTCTCCGCGCACAACGAGTCGTCCACCCGGGCCACGATGTCGGAGGCGTTCAGGTCCGGCGCGCTGACCCCGTTGACCTGGGCCAGCGCCCGGTGCAGGCGTACCAGGCCAGGCCCGGACAGCACGTGCTCGGCCACCACGTGCGGCAGCCCCTGCGACTGCAGCGCCCGTACGACCTCGACCTCCCGCCGCTCCACCACCGGCACCGTGACGTGCCCGCCCTCGCTGGGGATCGGCGTCCAGCCGTGCTCGGCGGGCACCAGCCCGCCCACGCCGAGCCCGGTTCCCGGCCCGAGCACCGCCTTGACGCCGTGGCAGGGCATCGGCCCGCCCAGAGACATCAGGTCGTCGCCGTCCAGGTGGGGCAGCGACACGGCCAGCGCCTCGAAGTCGTTCAGCAGCCGCACGTACGGCACGCCGAGGTCGCGTACGGACCCGGCCCACGCCGAGTTCGTGAGCCGGTACCGGTCGCCGTCGATCGGCCCCGCCAGTGCCAGGCAGGCCGCCCCCGGCCGCACTCCGCCCGAGTGTTCCGCGAGATAGGCGGCTACGGCTTCGGGGAGGGTGGCGTAGTCGGCGCCGGCCAGGACCGCGACGTTCGAGGGGCGCGCTCCGAGCGAGGTGACCAGGCCGAACCGGGCGTTGGTCCCCCCGATGTCGGCGACGAGCCACGGCAGGTCCAGGGCACTCACCGCATACCTCCGGCTGTCAGGGCGGCGTCAAGATCGCTCGCCATCATCCGAAGGATGCCATGGTCGTTCACGTTCTCCACGCGGGCGTCACCGGGCCAGTCCGGCCGGTGCGCCGACCGGCGCGCCCGTCTCCAGGTGCGAGGAGCCCGCCTCTGCGGGGAAGCCCAGGCCGGGGCCGTGGTGCGGCGACTCGGCGCCGCTCACCCCGAAGATGCCCGCGCCCTGCTCGGCGTGCCCGGCCATCCGGCGGAAGGTGGCGAACAGCTCGCGCCCCGTGCCGACCCACTGCGCGTCGCTCAGCGGCCGGCCCTCGGGCGTGCGCCTGGCCAGCTCCTCGGCGGGCACCAGCACTTCCAGCGTGCCCGCCGCCGAGTCGAGCCTGATCACGTCGCCGTCGCGCACCAGCGCGATCGGCCCGCCGTCGGCCGCCTCCGGCGACAGGTGGATGGCCGCGGGCACCTTGCCGGACGCGCCCGACATGCGGCCGTCGGTGACGATCGCCACCCGCTGCCCGCGGTCGAGCAGCACGCCCAGCGGCGAGGTGAGCTTGTGCAGCTCGGGCATGCCGTTCGCGCTGGGTCCCTGGTAGCGGATGACCGCCACGAAGTCCTGGCCGTTCAGCTCGCCCGCCTCGAACGCCTTCAGCAGGTCGAGCTGGTCGTCGAACACCTTGGCCGGCGCCTCGATGACGAGGTGCTCGGGCTTGACCGCCGACACCTTGCTCACGGCGCGGCCGAGGTTGCCCTCGACCATGTGGATGCCGCCGTCCGCCGAGAACGGGTCGGCGGCCGGCCGCAGCACGTCCAGGTCGGAGCTGCCGCCCTTGACGGGCTCCCAGACCAGCTCGCCGTCGATCAGCGACGGCGCCTCGCGGTAGCGGTCGAGGCCGCGGCCCGCCACGGTCAGCACGTCGGCGTGCAGCAGCCCCTCGTCGAGCAGGTCGCCGATGAGCACCTGCATGCCACCGGCGTCGCGGAAGTGGTTCACGTCCGCCTGGCCGTTCGGGTAGATCTTGGTGAGCGACGGCACGACCTCCGACAGGCAGGCCAGGTCGTCCCAGGTCAGTACGATGCCCGCGGCCGCCGCCATGGCCACCAGGTGCAGCGTGTGGTTCGTGGACCCGCCGGTGGCCAGCAGGGCGACGCAGGCGTTCACGATGGACTTCTCGTCGACCAGCTCGCCGATCGGCGTGTACTCCGAGCCGTGCGCCGTGATCTCCGTCGCCCGCCGCCCGGCCGCCTCGGTGAGGGCGTGGCGCAGCTCGGTGTGCGGGTTGACGAACGTCGAGCCCGGCAGGTGCAGGCCCATGACCTCCATCAGCGCCTGGTTGGAGTTCGCGGTGCCGTAGAAGGTGCAGGTGCCGGGGGAGTGGTACGACTTCGCCTCGGCGTCGAGCAGCTCGACCCGGTCGACCTTGCCCTCGGCGAAGAGCTGGCGGGTGCGCGCCTTGACCTTGTTCGGCAGGCCCGAGGTCATGGGGCCGGCGGGCACGAAGATCGCGGGCAGGTGACCGAAGTGCAGCGCCCCGATGAACAGCCCCGGCACGATCTTGTCGCACACGCCCAGCAGCAGGGTGGAGTCGAACATGTCGTGCGACAGCGCGATCGCGGCCGCCATGGCGATCACGTCGCGGCTGTACAACGACAGCTCCATCCCCGCCCGGCCCTGCGTGATGCCGTCGCACATCGCGGGCACGCCGCCCGCCACCTGCGCCACGCCGCCGGCCTTGCGCACGGCCGCCTTCAGCTCCTGCGGGTAGGTCTCGTACGGCTGGTGGGCGGACAACATGTCGTTGTAGCTGGTCACGATGGCGACGCCGGGCTTGGCCGTACCGCGCAGGGCGGGCTTGTCCTCGGCCGAGGCGCCCGCGAAACCGTGCGCGAGGTTCGCGCAGCCGAGGTGCGCCCGCGCCGGCCCCTTCGCCCGCGCGGCCTCGCCGTCGCGGCGGATCCGGTCCAGGTACGCGGCGCGGCTGGCCGAGCTCCGCTCGGCGATCCGATCGGTTATGTCCTGGATTACGCGATTCACAGTTCCTCCTCGTGCCAGGCGCGCCCGCTGCGGCCGAGCAGTTCGTGGGCTCCGGCGGGGCCGGTGGTTCCGGCGGGGTAGGGCTCGGGCAGGGCGTCGCCGGCCTTCCAGGCGTCCAGGATCGGGTCGATCCAGCGCCAGGCCGCCTCGACCTCGTCACGCCGCATGAACAATGTCGGGTTCCCGGCCAGCACGTCGGTCAGCAGCCGCTCGTACGCCTCCGGCACCCGCGCCGTGAACGTCTTGCCGAAGCTCAGCGACATCGGCACCGGCTTCAGCGTCACCTCGCCCGCGCCCGGCTCCTTGGCCATGATGTGCAGCTCGATGCCCTCCTCCGGCTGCAGTCGCAGCACGAGGCGGTTCGGCGCGCCGCCGGGGAAGATGGAGTGCGGCACGTCCTTGAACTGCACCACGATCTCCGAGCGCCGGTACGGCATCCGCTTACCGGTGCGCAGGTAGAACGGCACCCCCGCCCACCGCCAGTTCTTGACCTCGGCCCGGATCGCGGTGAACGTCTCCACCCTGCCCGACGCCTCGGTCGGCGGCGTGGAGCCGGGCTCGTCGAGGTAGCCCGGCATGTCCCCGGCCCCGGTGTACTGCCCGCGCACGGTGAACCGGTCCACCTCGCCACCGGTGATCGGCCGCAGCGCCTGCAGCACCTTGACCTTCTCGTCCCTGATGGCCTCGCGGTCGTTGCGGGCCGGCGGCTCCATCGCGGTCAGCGTCAGGAGCTGCAGCAGGTGGTTCTGCACCATGTCGCGCAGCGCGCCCGCGTGGTCGTAGTAGCCACGGCGGCCGGGCGTGCCGACGGTCTCGGCCGCGGTGATCTGGACGTGGTCGATCCACAGGGAGTTCCAGATCGGTTCGAGGAAGGCGTTGGCGAAGCGCAGGACCAGCAGGTTCTGCACCGTCTCCTTGCCCAGGTAGTGGTCGATGCGGAAGATCTGGCGCTCGTCGAAGATCGCGCCGACCTCGTCGTTGATGCGCCGCGCGCTCGACAGGTCCTGGCCCAGCGGCTTCTCCAGCACCACGCGCGAGCGCGGCGTCACCAGGCCGGCCTCGTGCACCTCGCGGCAGAAGGGGCCGAACGTCCTGGGCGGGCTGGCCAGGTAGAAGACCCGGTCGCGCTGCTCGTACTCGGCCAGCATCCCGGCCAGCGTGCCCCACCCGGACCTGTTCTCGCCGCCGACGTCCACCGACACGTGGTGCAGGCGGCCGAGGAAGCGCTCCCACACGGCGAGGTCGTCGATCGGGACGCTGTCGCGTACCTCGGCGTCCACCTTGCCGCGGAAGTCGGCGTCGGTCAGGCCGCCCCTGGACAGGGCGATGACGCGGGTCTCCGGGGCGAGCCGGCCGTCCCTGTCGCTGTGGTAGAGCGCGGGGAGCAGCTTGCGCATGGACAGGTCGCCGGTGCCGCCGAAGACGACGAGGTCGGCGAGATGAGCAGGGCTGGGGGTTGGGGTGGTGGACACGGTTAGGGACTCCGATGATCTACCAAGCAGGGACAGAACGGACACTAACGAGAGTTTGGGTCGTACGCAAGCGTAGTTTTGGCATCTGAGATACAAAAGTAGAGACTTTTCATGACACAACCCCATGTGGTTCACTTAGCCGATGCCACGACGTTCCGCTACCGCGCTTGCCACAAGTGGCGAGGTGCTCCGCCTCATCCGCACCGGTGAGGCCGTGACGCGGGCCGACCTCGGCCGGGTGACCGGCCTGTCGCGACCCGCGGTGCAGCTGCGCGTCGGTGAGCTGCTGGAACGCGGCCTCGTCGTCGAGCGGAGCGACGCCCCGTCCACGGGCGGGCGGCCGCCGGTCCGGCTGGAGTTCAACGCCTCCGGCGGCGTGGTGCTGGTCGCGGCGCTCGGCGCCAGCCGTACCAGGGTGGCCGTGTGCGACCTGGGCGGGCGCGAGCTGGCCGGGCGCGAGTTCGCCATGGACGTGGAGCAGGGGCCCGACACCGTGCTGCCGCTGCTCATGGACACCTGGGACGACCTGCTCGGCGACCGGCCGCGGGCGATGATCAGGGGCGTCGGGATGGGCGTGCCGGCCACGGTCGAGTTCGCGCAGGGCCGTACGGAGAGCGCCCGCGTCATGGCCTCATGGACCGGCGTGGTGATCCCGCCGATCATCCGTGCGCGCTTCCCCGTGCCCGTGCTCGTGGACAACGACGTGAACGTGCTGGCCATCGGCGAGCACCGGGGCACCTACCCCGAGCTCGACGACCTGATGTTCGTGAAGATCTCGACGCGCATCGGCGCGGGCGTGATCGCCGGCGGCGGCATCCTGCGTGGCGCGCTCGGAGCGGCCGGTGAGATCGGGCACATCCCCGTGCTCGACGGCGGCGGCGTGTTGTGCCGCTGCGGCAACTACGACTGCGTCGACTCCGTGGCCAGCGGCACCGCGCTGCTACGGGACCTGCGGGAGCGCGGCAAGGACGTCAAGACGATCGCGGACGTGACGACGCTGGTACGCGCGGGAGACGCCGAGACGATGGCCACCGTCCGCGAGGCCGGCCGCCGCATCGGCGAGGTGCTGGCCGGGGCGGTCAACATCCTCAACCCGTCGATGGTGGTGCTCGGCGGGGACGTCGCGGAGGCGTTCGGCCCGCTGGTGTCCAGCATCCGTGAGGTCGTCTACCGCCGCTCCACGGCCCTGGCCACCCGCCGGCTGCGCATCGAGCCGAGCCGGCTGGGGGCGGGGGCGGGCATCAGCGGGTGCGCCGTGATGGTGCTGGACCACGTGCTCTCACCGGAGGCCGTGGACGAGACCATGACGCTCACGGTCCTGCGCAGGGAACGCGTGACCGAAGCGGGCTGACGCCTCGCACCCCCAGTGGTCGTTCTCCAAGCCCCACCAGGCTTCGCCGATGCCGCTCTGCCCGGTCACGACCGGGGCGAAGCTCTTGATGGCCGGCTTCCAGGCCTTGTTCAGGCAGCCGACGAGCGCCAGGCCGATGGCGGCCCCGGCTGATATCGGTTCGCTCCACTCCCGGTCAGCAGGAGCAGAGGAGGCCGCGCAGCGCCGTCTCCAGGCACACCCCCGAGTTCGCCGGGTTCGGCCACTGGAACCGTACGAGTGCCTCGTCCACCCGCACGGTCGCACCGAACCGATCCAGCTCCCACAACCACACCTCCCCGGTGGACTCGCCGAGCTGCTTGGCCACCCCGGACGCGAGCTGCGCCCGGTGTGAGGAGTTGACGTGGGCGAGCACCCGTTCGGCCGTATCGGCGAGGGGATCGGGCGTCGCCCCCAGGTAGTCGTCGGCGTCGAGCAGCCCCGACTCCTGCCCGGTCAGGTACACGACCTGCCCCACGTCCAGCCGCAACAACCGGGGCGCGTCCGGCCGCCCGAACCGTTCCAGCGCCTCGAAGAGGCTCTCGTCCGCACTGTGCGAGGCCACCGAGACGGCGGCGGAGCGGGCCTCGGCCTCCGGTACGGCCTCGGCCCACCCCTGCACCTCGATGAGCCCGCGCGGATGCGTGACCGTGCCCAGTTGCCGCATCGATGTGAGGTTCACCGCCACGACGGCGTCGGCGCGCAGGCCGTGCAGCGTCTCGCCGGGCAGCACCAGGAGGATGGGCCGCCCGCGCTCGTCCACCCCGCCGCGCGCGGGTGAGGGGGCGCCGTCCACGGAGAGCTTGGCGACGTTGGCGGTCGCGGCGAGGGTGCGGACCCGTTCGGGGATCGGCAGCATGACGCCTCCTTGGGGATTTATAATGGTGTAGGTTAGCCTTGCCTAAGTAAGGATTACCTAATCACATTGAGGTGAACGTGCGCTACACCGGCCCGAAGGTGCGACTGTCGCGTCGCGCGGGCGTCCCGCTGACCAGGAAAGCCGTCCGCTACTTCGAACAGCGCCCCTATCCGCCGGGCGAGCACGGCCGCAAGACCAACCGCCGCAACACCGGCGACTACGGGCTGCGGCTGATGGAGAAGCAGAAGCTGCGCTGGTACTACGACGTCTCCGAGCGCCAGCTCCGCCGCTACTGGGACCTCGCCGTGCGCAAGTCGGGGGCCTCGGGCACCGAGCTGGTCACGCTGCTGGAGACCCGCCTGGCCTCCCTCGTGCTGCGCTCCGGCCTGGCCCCGTCGATCTACGCGGCCAGGCAGTACGTCAATCACGGGCACATCGCCGTGGACGGCCAGAAGGTGGACATTCCCAGCTACCTGGTCAAGCCAGGACAGGTGATCTCCGTACGGGAACGCTCCCGCAGGATGCAGCCCTTCGTGGCGGCCTCCGAGGGCGTCTACGCCGACGAGCGCACGGCGCCGTACATCTCCGTCGAGCTGTCTGACCTGCGCTTCACCCTCCTGCAGCGCCCGGAACGCGAGCAGATCGCGATCCCCGTGGATGAGCAACTCGTCGTGGAGTTCTATTCTCGTTAGCCGTGAATGAAGCGGGAGAGCGCCACGCGAGCTGGCTTGAACTGTTCTTCGATCTTGTCGTGGTCGTGGCGGTGGCCCAGTTAGCCCACCGGCTGACCCACCCCACGTGGCCCGATGTGGCGCTCTTCGTGCTGCTCTACTACGCGGTCTGGAGTGTGTGGACCACGCTGACGCTCTACTCGAACGTCCGCGGCGAGCGCACTCGTCTCCGCAGCATGCTGATCGGCATGTTCGGGATCGCGGTGATGGCCGCCGCCGCGCCCGACGTCGCCCACGAGCTGACCACGGGCGGCACGCACGACGGCTGGTTCATCGCCGCGTACACCGTCTCCAGGATCAGCGCCTCGCACAGCCTGCAGCGCGCGGGCACGATCATGACGGCCTGGCCCGCGGCCCAGCTCGGCGCGGGGCTGGTGCCGTGGTTCGCCTCCATCTGGGTGGATGCCACCCCGTGGCGGTACATCCTGTGGGGCCTCGGCGTCGCCCTCGACCTGATCTTCTCGGTGCTCCGCAGCCGCAGGCCCGAGCGCATGATCGAGGAAATGCAGGAGCAGGCCCGCCGCCTGGAGGAACGCCAGCGGCGCGCCGGAGGGTCGCGCCGCCCGGTCGGGGAGCTCACCACCGCCGTGGTCGAGCCGGCCCACCTGGGTGAGCGGCTCGGCCTGTTCGTGATCATCGTGCTCGGCGAGGCGGTCATGCAGGTGGTGATGTCCTCCTCCGGCCACGACTGGGGTCCGCAGCTCGCGCTCGCCGCGCTGGCCGGGTTCGGGCTGATCGTCTCCCTCTGGTGGCTCACCCTCCAGTACGGCCTGAGCGCCGTCCCCGGGGCCACCGAGCACGGCCTGAAGGCGTACGTGGCCCTGCCCGCGCACTTCGCCATGACGGCGGGCATCACCGCGACCGCGGCCGGGCTCGGCGTGGTCGCCACCGAACCGGCCGAGCACCTGCACGGCGGGGTCGGCTGGGTGCTGGGCGGCGGACTGGCCGTCTACTTCGCCGCCTCCATGGTCCTGGGCCTGGCCATGCGCGCCGAACGTCGCTGGATCTGGGGCTGGGCCGTGCCCTCCGTCCTCGCGCCGCTGGCCGTGGCCGGGGTGTCCGGGCTCGTGGCGGGCTGGCTCGTGGTCGCGCTGCTGCTGCTCGTGGCCCTGTGGCGGGTGGCCTACCGGCCGCGCCGCGGCGGCCCGCTCCAGAGCGCCGCGACCGCCTGACAGACGCGGCCGAGGTACCCGAACGGGCGCGCTTCAGCGAGCCTGGCTGGGGCGCCCGAACGGGTGTTTCAGCGGGCGCGGCTGGGGCGCCGTCCCTGTTTGGGGGGTTGCGCGCCGACCTGCCCGCGCAGTTCGGCGATCTCCTTGCGTAGTTCGACCAGTTCGTCGAGGATCCGCTGCGACTGCTGGGCCGTGGTGTCCTCGATCGCGGCCCGCTCCTCGGCGCTCTCCTCGTCCATGGCGCTCACCACGACGGCGAGGAACAGGTTGAGCACCACGAAGGTGCACACGAGGATGAAGATGGTGAAGAAGATCCACGCCGTGGGATGCCGGTCCATCACCTCCCTGGCGATGTTGCCCCAGTCGTCGCCCGTCATCGTCTGGTAGAGGGTGAACAACGAGGTCGGCAGGCTGCCGAAGCGGTTGGGCGCGCTCTGCCCGTAGAGCTTGGTGGCCATGACGGCGGCCACGTACAGGACGAGCGACAGCAGCACCACGATCGAGCTCATCCCCGGCATCGCGCGCAGCAGCGCCGAGACCACGCGCCGCAGGCTCGGCACCACGGACAGCAGTCGCAGCACGCGCAGGATGCGCAGCGCGCGCAGCACCGACAGGCCGCCGGTGGTGGAGGCGAAGGCGACGGCCACGATCACCGTGTCGAAGAGGTTCCACGGGTCGCGCCAGAAGGCGGCGCGGTCGACGTAGAGCTTGGCGATCAGTTCGGCGGCGAAGATGTAGAGCGCGATGTGGTCGATCACGGTGAGCACGGTGCCGTACCGCTCTACGACGGCCGGGAAGGTCTCGAGGCCGAGGGTGCCCGCGTTGACCAGGATGACGCCGATGACGAACCGCTGGAACACCGGGTGGGCAAGGAAGGCGCGGGTGCGTTCACGCACGGGGGCAGGCTCCTAAGGGGTGGCTCGTGTGCCCCTCCATGATGACGCAACATGATCAAGAGGGAGACTGTGGTATAAAAGCCCACCTGGCCTGTCGACGTAAGGGGATCGACCATGTCCTATCCCGATTACGGACCTGGTCCCTACGGCCCGCCGCCGCAGACTCACCCCAACGGCACCACCGTCCTGGTGCTGGGCATCCTGGGCCTCGTGGTCTGCAGCTTCATCGCCCCCTTCGCCTGGTCGATGGGCACCAAGGCGCTGCGAGAGATCGACGAGAGCGGCTACGTCTACGAGAACAGGGGCCACATCCAGGCGGGGCGCATCTGCGGCATCATCGGCACGGTCGTGCTAATCCTCACCTTCGCCTTCGTGGCTCTCGGCCTGGCCCTGGCCATCATCGGCGGCGCCTTCTCCAGCAACTCCTACTAGCGCGCCGAGGCTCCCCAGCCCGGCCTCCAGCAGGTCGAACGCCGAGTCCGCCTGTGCCCGCAACAACGGCTCGATCCGCTCCCACGGCTCACCCGCCCGCATCATGGCCAAGGCGTGGTCGCTCAGGATGCGCATGGTGGTGAGCAGGCAGGCCGCCGCCATCGCCGGCGTGAGGTCGTCGGGGTCGGCGTCGAGCTCGTCGGCCAGCGCCCGCGCCAGGCCGCGCTCCCGCTCGACCTGGATCTGGCGCATCCTGGCCAGCAGCGCCTGGCTGCCGTTGACGATCCCGGCGAACAGGTCCTCCTTCGTGCTGAAGTAGTTGAAGACCGTGTTGACCGACACGTCGGCGGCCCTCGACGAGCCGACGACGGGCCTGGACCCGCGGAGCCGGGCCGGCCTGTGGGACCTCATCCGCGGGCTGCGCGCCGACAAGGGCATGACGGTGTTCCTGACCACCCACTACCTGGACGAGGCCGACGCGCTCTGCGACCGGGTCCTGATCATCGACCACGGCCGCATCGTGGCCGAGGGCGCCCCGGCCGAGCTCAAGACCGGCGGGCGCACGCTCGACGACGTCTTCCTCGACATCACCGGCAGGTCGTTGCGCGAGGGGGCGAACGCCTGATGGTGCGCGACACGTGGGTGCTGTTCCGCCACGGCGTGGGCGTCACGTTGCGGCAGAAGGCCGGCATCGTCTACGGCGTGATCCAGCCGCTGTTGTTCCTGGTGCTGTTCGGGCCGATCTTCACCACGTTCGGCACGTGGGAGACGCTGGTTCCCGGCCTGATCATCCAGCTCGGGCTGATGAGCACGGGGATGGCCGGGTTCGGCGTGGTCTTCGACAAGCGCGCGGGCGTGCTGGAGCGGATGCGCGTCACCCCGGCCAGCCGCCTGGCGCTGCTGCTCGGGCGGGTGCTCAACAACGTCGTCACGCTGGTCGTGCAGACGGTGCTGCTGCTCGCGGTGGCCTTCGCCTTCGGCCTGCGTGCCTCCGCGCCCGGGCTGGCGGCCGGGTTCGTGCTGGTCATGGTGCTCGGGGCCGGCCTGGCGGCGCTGTCGTACGCGGTGGCGCTGACCATCAACGAGCACCTCTTCGCGCCGGTGATGTCCACCGCGGTGATGCCGCTGGCCCTGCTGACGGGCTCGTTCCTGCCGATGTCGATGGCGCCGGGCTGGCTCGACGCCATCTCACACCTCAGCCCGTTCAGGTATGTCCTGGAGGCCCTGCGCGACCTCTTCCAGGGCCACTACCTGACCGGCGCCGTGGGCCTGGGCACGGCGGTGACCGTGCTCTTCGCCGTGGCCGGCCTCACCATCGGGGTTCGTGTCTTCAATCGGGAGCACTCCTGACGCTCGCGCCCTTGGCCCGCCGGCCGAGCGCCGCGATCACCCCGGCCGGGTCCACGGTCCCGTAGCCGAAGTCGTAGTCGAACCCCACCTCGCTGCGGTCCTCCGCGGTACGCCGCAGCAAGGCCCGCAACTGGGCCGGCGACAACGTGCTCGCCGGCCACCGGGTGCGGATGGCCGCAACGAGCCCGGCCGCCACCGGCGCCGCCGCCGAGGTGCCCGTGTCGGGCTCGTGCGCGCCGAACGCGCGGGACCCCGAGAAGTGCGTGTACGCGCAGAGGTCCGGCTTGCGGGCCGTCAGCCGCCCTGGACCCTGCGAGGAGTAGCCCACCCGCTCGCCGTTGACGTCCACGCCGCCCACCGACAGCGCCTTCGGATGCGAGTTGGCGCCGGAGATGGGCCGGCTCGCGTAGGCGCAGCGGCCGTCCGGGCAGTCGCGCCCGCAGTTGCCGGCCGCGAACAGCACGTCGGCACCGGCCTTGTCGAGCGCGGCCACCATGAGGTTGAACGGATGCGCGGCGTTGTCGGAGTAGTTGCCAGGATGCCCCACGGGAAAGTCCCACTCCGGCGAGAACGAACCCCACGAGTTGCTCACCACCAGCGCCCTGGAGGCGTCCGGCTGGGCGTCGAGCACGGTGCGCAGGTGCGCGAACGCCGCCACCGCGTCCGACAGCAGCCCGTCCAGCGCCGATCCGCCCGGCCGGGTGGACAGCAACACCGGGATGTCGATCAGCGAGGCCTGCGACGCGGCGATGAGCGTGTCGAACGCGCACATCGTCCCGTGGTCGATCTCGAACTCGCCCGGCCGGCCCCGCACGCCCGACGGGCTCCAGGACCGCTCCGCGTCGATCGTGACGCCCCTGCCGAGCTGCCTGGCCGTGTGGGCCGCGTTGATCCCGGTGTCCAGCACGGCCACGGCCACGCCGTCGCCGTCGAGCCCCTCGGCGTGCAGCCCCGGCACGTTCAGCAGCCGCTCCACGTCGTGCCAGTCGCCGACCGGCGGGTCACCCCCGCAGGTCGGCCCCGGCGTCGACTCGATGACCGGGTCGGCGAACACCCCCACCACGTCGGGCCTGAGCGCGGGCAGCAGCGTGATCCTCGCGGCCAGCTCGTCGTCCGAGATCGTGCCTCGCACCAGCACCGAGGCGTCCTCCGCGGCCAGGGAGAAGTCGAGCGGCTGGTTGAGGGAGAGCGGATCCCCTCCGGCGGTGGGCACGGGCCTGGGCAGGGCCACGGGCACGAACGCCGGGTCGAGCTCCACGCCCGGCAGTCCGTCGGTGACGTCCGCCGTGGTGGCGGTCTGGGCGGGGTCCGCGACCGCCGCCACCAGATCGGGGGAGGGACGTAGCTGGATCAGGATCCGCATGGGTCACCACCGAAGTTCGATTTTGGAGGGAACGAACCTCACAACATTCCTTCATTCGTTCCCGCGCGTCCAGCGATCTCAGGGGTTTTGACCTGCGAGAACACCCCAATCGTCGCGAAGTGGACGACATTTGTTCTGGGACGTCAGACTTCCTTGTTTTCGGTCTGTTCACTACGGTGAGGGATCATGACGCTCCAGGCGCAAAAGCCGGTAGACGACGGAGAAAAGGCTCACTGGATGGCGGTGCGGCCGAGGCTCATCCTCGCCAGCGCCTTCATGCTCTTCCTTGAGCTGGCGCTGATCCGATGGACCGGGTCCAACATCGTCCATCTCAGCTATTTCACCAATTTCGTGCTGCTCGGGTCTTTCCTCGGCATCGGGCTGGGGTTCCTGCGTGTGGGGCGTTCGCGGCGGCAGCCGTACTACTCGCCCGTCGTGCTCGCCGTGCTGGTCATCGTCGTGCTGACCTTTCCCGTCACCGTGGACAGGAACACCGAGGGCGTCCTGTACTGGACGAGCCTGTCCACCAGCGGCCCGCCCGCCTGGGCGATCCTGCCGGTGATCTTCGCCGCCGCCGCGGTGGTCCTCATGGGGCCCGCCGAGCTCGTCGGGCGATGCTTTCCCGAACTGCCGCGCCTGGAGGCCTACCGCTACGACCTGATCGGCAGCCTCACCGGCATCGCGGCGTTCACGGCGCTGTCGTTCCTGAGCGCGCCGCCGGTCTTCTGGGGGCTGATCGCGGCCATCTGCTACGCCCTGCTGCTGATGCCCAAGCCCCGCACGTTGTACGTCGGCCTGGTCATCGTGCCCGCCCTGGGCGTGGTGGGGCTGCTGCTGACCGAGACGCTCACCGCGGGGGCGATCTGGTCGCCGTACTACAAGGTCACCACCAAGCAGCTCGTCCAGCTCGGCATCCCCGTCACCGACATCGCGGTCAACGGCATCCCGCACCAGCAGGCCGTGCCCGCCGCCGCCCGCCTGCAGTGGGAGGCGCAGTACGGCCTGCCCTACGACCGCACCACCAGGCCGCCCAAGGACGTGCTCATCGTCGGCGCGGGCAGCGGCACCGACGTGGCGATCGCGCTGTCCAAGGGCGCCAACCGCGTGGACGCCGTCGAGATCGACCCCAAGCTGCGCGAGCTCGGCGGCTCGGTGCACCCCGACCACCCCTACGACGACCCGCGCGTCACCACCCACGTCACCGACGGCCGCGCCTTCCTGGAGCGCACCGACAACAAGTACGACCTGATCCTCTTCGCCCTGCCCGACTCGCTCACCCTCGTCTCCGGCGCCAGCTCGCTGCGCCTGGAGAGCTACCTGTTCACCGAGGAGGCCATGCGGGCCGCCCGTGAGCACCTCAGGCCCGGCGGCACGTTCTCGATGTACAACTACTACCGCGAGAGCTGGCTCGTCGACCGCCTGGCCCTGACCATGCAGAACGCCTTCGGCCACAAACCGTGCGTCGACGTGGTCAGCACCGCGGGCCAGCAGGCCGTGATCACCTCCGGCCTGTCCGTCGCCGACCAGCGCTGCGCCACCGAGTGGCCGGGCGCCGCCGCCGGCACCCCGCAGCCCGCCGGCGACGACCGGCCCTTCCTCTACCTCAAGGACGCCACGATCCCGCCGATCTACATCATCACCCTCGGCCTGATCCTGATCGTCAGCCTGCTCGCCGTGCGCGTCGTGGCCGGGCCGTACCAGCGGATGCGCCCGTACGCGGACCTGTTCCTGCTGGGCGTGTCGTTCATGCTGCTGGAGACGAAGAGCGTGACCGGGTTCGCGCTGCTGTTCGGCACCACGTGGGTGGTCAACGCGATCGTCTTCGCCGGCGTGCTCGTCGCGGTGCTCGCCGCCGTCGAGGTGACCCGCCGCTTCCGCGTGCCGCCACTGCCCGTCATGTACGGCGTGCTGATGGCGGGCCTGCTGCTGGCCTGGCTCGTACCGAACGAATGGCTGCTGTCACTCCCGCTGCCGCTGCGCGCCGTGACGGCCGTGACGGTGGCGTTCCTGCCGATCTTCGCCGCGAACGTGGTCTTCGCCAAACGCTTCGCCGAGACGTCCGACGCCACCACCTCCTTCGGCGCGAACCTCCTGGGCGCCATGGTCGGCGGCTGTCTCGAATACGTGGCGCTGGTGATCGGCTACAAGGGCCTGCTCATCGTGGCCGCCGTGCTCTACCTCGGCGCCCTGCTCCTGCTGCCGCGGAAGAACTCCGCCCTGGTGTGACCATGCCGGAAATGCCATCGGTCATTTCCGAAATGCCTTCTGTTACGCCTTGACCGATGGTCAGGCGAATTGTTTCCGGTGAAGGTTGCTTTGTCGGAGAACGCGAGGTGAGGTAGAGATACCAGCCATGCCTTGATCGCGATGATCGTTGAATGTGGAAAGGGAAATTTATCTTCTCGAAACGGAGGTACGAGCATCGGGGGTGACGTCCGGTAAACCCACGAGCAAAGGTGTAATCATGGCGACACAAGGGGCAGCAAGGATAGATGTCGAGCTCGCCCTGCGGCAGGAGTCCGACCCGGTGCCCACCGGTCGCGCCGAACAGATCGCCGCGGTGCTCCCGAAGGGAGTGCTGTTCGCGACCCCGGCCCCACCGCCCGCCGGGGAAACGCGGGTGCCGCAGGCGGAGTGGACCCTCACCTCCGCCTGGCCCTACCAGGGCCGCACCGCCACCGGAACCGCCGCCGTCTACTACGGCGCCGGCCACGACCGTCTCGTCAGGCCGCTGATCCTCGCCGACGGCTTCAACCACGGCCCCAGCGACATGCGCGGGCTGTGGCGCCACCTCAACGCGCCCTACCCGCCCCACCAGCACCGTCTGCTGGACCAGCTCCTCGCCCAGGGCATCGACGTCGTCCTGCTCGGCTTCGGCGCCCGGCACATCCACATCCAGGCCAACGCCGGGGTGGCGGCCACCTGCATCCGCCGCGCCATCAGCGAGCGGAGCGGCGACGCGCCGCTCATCGTCGGCGGCCTCAGCATGGGCGGGCTGGTCACCCGCTACGCGCTGGCCGAGATGGAGAACCGGCGCGAGGACCACCAGACCATGACGTACCTGTCCTACGACGCGCCGCACAACGGCGCCTGGATCCCGCTGATACTCCAGCAGCTCGCGTACTTCTCCGCGAGACTCTCCCCGGCCGACCCCGGCCAGGACGACCTGATCAGGAGCCCCGCCGCGCAGCAACTCCTGTGGGCGTGGGTCGAGAGCGGCCGCTACTCCGGTCCCGTGGCGACCGCCAGCCCGCTGCGCACCGAGTTCCTGGAGGACCTGCGCCGCGTCGGCTGGTTCCCCGTACGGCCCCGCAAGCTCGGCGTCTCCAACGGGGCCGCCGACGGCACCGGCAGGAACGTGCCTCCCGACGAGCCCGCGTTCGAGTGGAGCGCGCTGGGCGGCCTCGTCGGCGCGACCGTCCGCACCCAGCCGGATCGCGGCACCAACAGGCACGTCGGCGGCATGCGGGCGGTGCCGATGTGGGCCAGCAAGAGCTACACCAGCGACGTCGCGCCGTTCGACGGGGCACCTGGCGGGACGCTCCCCTCCTACGGCATGGTCGCCGACGGGCTGGGCGCGCCCATCGCGTCCCGGTACCGCTCGGCCTGCTTCGTCCCGTCGGTGAGCGCCGTCGCCCTCCAGTACGACCCCGTGGAGTGGACGGTCGACCTCTACACCGACATCACGTCCCTGTCGCCCGAGCACAGCCAGCTCGACGACTTCCAGTGCGACTCCCAGAACTCCGAGCACGGTCAGGTGACCGGCACGCTGGCCGAATGGATCCTCGGGCAGCTCGGCAAGTGACCGCCGGGGGGCACGCGGGCGGCGGGGCCGGCCCGCCGCCCGTCCCCTTGTACCAGGATGGGATCCATGCTGGAGGAGATGTTGCCCGGCCACGAAGGGCTGCTCGCCGATCCCTATCCCGCCTACGCCCGGCTGCGGTCGTCCGGCGCCCCCCACCTGGTGCGACTGCGCAGCGGCCTGTACGGGTGGCTCGTGACCCGTTACGACGACGCCCGCGCCGCGCTCGCCGACCCGAGGCTGAGCAAGGACCCGCGCAACGCGCCCGCCGACTGGCAGGAGGCGGGGCGCGGGCGGCCGCTGGAGGATCGCTCCGGGCTGGGCACCCACCTGCTCACCACCGATCCGCCCGAGCACACCCGGCTGCGGCGGCTGGTCTCCGGGTTCTTCACGCCGCGGCGGCTGGCGGGGCTGCGGCCGGGGATCGAGGCCCACGCGCGCACGCTCGCCGCCGGGTTGCCGCCCGGGGCCGATCTGGTCGCCGATTTCGCCTCGCCGCTGCAGTCCGCCGTGATCTGCGACGTGCTGGGGGTGCCCGAGGCCGACCGTGCCGACTTCCAGGGCTGGACCACCGCCGTGGTGTCCTCCTCGGCCACCGACGCGGGCGCCCGGCCGGCGGCGCTGCGGGAGCTGACTCTGTACGCGCGAGGGCTGGTCGCGGGCAAGCTTCGGGAGCCCGGGGACGACGTCATCAGCGCGATCACCCTGGAGGAGCGGGTGAGCGAGGACGCGCTGCTTTCAATGATCTTCCTGCTGCTCGTGGCCGGCTACGAGACGACCGTCAGCCTGATCGCGCTCGGGGCGTACACCCTGTTGCGGCACCCCGGCCAGCTCGACCTGCTGCGCTCCCGTCCTTCGCTGATCGACGACGCCGTGGAGGAGTTGCTGCGCTACGACAGCCCGGTCGAGCTGGCCACGTGGCGCTTCGCGCTGGAGCCGGTGGTGCTGGGCGGCACCCTCCTGCCGGCCGGGCAGCCGATCCTGGTGGCCCTGGCCGCCGCCAACCGCGACCCCGGCCGCTTCCCCTCGCCGGACTGTCCCGACCTCACCCGATCGGACAACGCTCACGTGAGCTTCGGCCACGGGCCGCACTACTGCCTGGGCGCCCTGCTGGCCCGCATCGTCGGCCGCGCCGCCCTGTCCGAGCTCATCCGCCTGCCGGACCTCGCCCTCGCCGTCCCGCCTGAGCGGCTGCGGTGGCGCTCCAGCCTCACGGTACGCGGCCCGCTCCACCTCCCCGTGACCTTCACCGCCTGACCACCCCGCTTCGCCCTCAGCCCGCCCCTGGGCGGCCCGCCCCCTCCCGCAGGGGCCTTGCGGGTCAGAGGCCGCAGAGGTCGTCGATGGTTCCGGCGTTCTTCTGGGTGTTCTGGGTGGGCGTCTGGGTGGGAGCGGCCGCGCGGGTCTTCACCGGGGTCGAGCCCGTGACGCTGGGCGAGGCGCTCACGCCGGCCGTCTGCGCCTGGCGGGCGGGCCGGCGCGAGTCGTTGAGCGCCTTCTTCGTGGCCGTACGGATCTTGGCCCAGTCCGGGCGGCCGGAGTAGAAGTCCGGCGGCACGAACTGAAGGCTGGTGATCTTGGCGTCCTTGACCTTGACGGCCAGCTCCACCAGCGGAGACACCAGGTGCCTGGGGATGTTCGTCTGGGCCAGCTTCTTGGCCGCCCCGGCGATCTTGTTGAACCGGGAGAGGATCACGGTGGGTGTGGCCTGCTGGGCGAAGGCGCCGATGACGCAGCGCTGGCGGGCCATGCGGGAGAAGTCGTCGCTGCCGACCCGGGAGCGGCCGTACCAGAGGGCCTGCTCGCCGGACAGCTTGCGGTAGCCCGCCTTGATAGTGCCCGCAGTGCCGAAGTGGCCGCCCCACTTGACGTCCTGCTCCACCTTGATCTTGAGGCCGCCGATGGCGTCCACGAGGTCGGCGAAGCCGTACATGTTCATGAGCATGTAGTAGTCGATCTTGAGGTTCAGGGTGTAGCCGATGGCGTCCATCAGGGCGCGCGGGCCCTTGTTCTTGCCGCCCGCGATCTGCGGGTTGTCGTTGGCGTACTGCCAGACCTCGTTGAGCAGGCCGCCGTTGGGCAGGTCGGCCATGAAGCCGTTCGGGAACTGCTTGTGCAGCGGGGAGGTGGTCGGGAAGCGTACGTGCTGGAGGTTGCGCGGGAGGCTGAACAGGACGGTGGAGCCGGTCTTGAGGTCGACGCTGGCCACGTTCATGCTGTCGGTACGCACACCGGTACGGTTGCCGGCCGCGTCACCGCCGATCAGCAGGAAGTTCACCCGGTCCTTGCCGTCCCACGGGTCCTCGGGGTTCTGGGCCACGGTGGGCTGGTCGGAGTCGGGCTCGGAGGGGAAGATGCCCCCGAGTGTGTCCCGCACGGTCAGTGTGCTGCTGGCGGCCAGGGCGAACGGCGACATGACCGCCACGCACAACACGCCCACCACGATGCCGGTCACCATCTGGCCCTGCTGGGGCAGCCTGTTGGGGCCCAGTGCCACGTACGAGGTCACCAGCAGCGCGAACCACGCCAGCGCGCCCAGCGAGGCGATGACGACCACCGCGACCATCATCCCGTCGTCGGCGAAGGCGGCGGCGTTCGACAGGTCGTCGGCCACGACCAGTCCGTAGGCGAGGACCGCCAGCACCAGCACCGCGTACAGGCTGACCAGCACCAGCCCGGTACGGCGATGCCCGGCCCGCAGGTGAGCGGCGCCGGGCACGATGGCGGACAGAGCGGTCCAGCCCAGGATGGAGCCGGTCGTCAGCGGCTTGGCGAAGCGTGGCGCGGCCGATCCCGGGCCGCGCTTGCCGGAACGTGGCGCCGTGGGGCCGCCGGACTTACCAGAACGCGAAGGCGGGGGCCCGGACCGGCCGGAACGCGACGCCGAGGGCCCGGATTGACCGGAGCGCGGCGCTGAGGATCCGGACTGACCGGAACGCGACGCCGGGGGCTCGGACCGGCTGGAGCGCGACGCCGAAGGCTCGGACTTCCCGGGGCGCGGAGCCGCGGAGCCGGACTTCCCTGAGCGTGGCCCGGCCGGGCCCGCGCCCGATTTGCCGGAGCGCGGCGAGTCAGAAGAGGACCTGCCGGGGTCGCCGACGGAGCCCGGATCGGGCTTGGCGGCGCCGGAAGCGGGCTTGGCGCCAGGGCGGGATCGTCGCGTAGGGCGTCGTTTCCCGTCTCCCGGCACGTTGTCCACCCCGTCACGTTTGCTCACACCCGGCTCCTTACACACCTACCAGGCAAAACTGACGTTTGCCCCCCGATGGGCACAAGATTGCCAGGAGTCTAGTCCCCATAACTGGACATCAGAGACATGTGCTCAAGCTGAGATGAACACCACGCGTCTATCAGGAGACCGTCGAGGACGACGCGGCCCATGTATTGCACTGGTACGCCTTGTCCCTCTCCCACCCCTGCCGGAACCACCGATTGTTGTTCACCGGCTTGCCGTGATCGCGTGGCCAGCCCGGGTAATCGCCCACCTGACCGTAGAACCAATAGAGGCGGCTCCTGGCGGACGTGCTCACCGGGTACGACGAGGCCACCGACCGCATCCACATGCCGGCGAAGCAGGTCGCCTGCAACTCCAGTCGCCGGCTGAGCGCCAGCTTGCCGCTCTGGCTGCTGGAGTCCAGCGTCGAGCTCCACCACGCGTTCGTCAGGCCCGTGATGTTCTGGACATGGTGGCCGTACTCGTGGGCCATCATGCTGATGATGCCGCCGTGCCAGGTGATGATCTGGCCGTACCCGCGGGCGTTGCCGTTGCCCCTGGCCATGGCCGAGGTCGAGGCGTAGATCGTGTTGTTGCGCGGGCAGTAGTACGGCACCATGCTCCCCGCCGACGGATAGTCCCCGCAGGCGCCCCTGCCGCCCTTGGCCGCGATGGCGTAGTTGGGCGAGCTGAACTGGAAGCCCTGCTTCTCCAGGATCGGCTTCCACGCCTTGCTCATGCAGTTGCCGGTCTTCAGGATCAGCGCCTTGAGCTGACTGTGGTTGAAGATGCTCGCGTTGCCGCCCTGGCACGTGAGCCTGGGCAGCGTGCCGGCCCTGTACATGGTGTTGTTCTTCAGGCTCGTGTTGAGCGTGACCGTCGTGTCCGGCTCCTCCTCCCGGGTCGGCTGCTGGGTGGGCTCCTCGCTCCTGGACGGAGTGGGCTCGGAGCTCTCGGAAGGCTCCTCCGACGGCTCGTAGGAGGGCTCGTCCGACGCGTCGTACGTCGGGATGGCCACCGGGTTGGAGGTGTCGGAGCTCGACGAGCTGCCGATCACCGCCGCGCCGATGACGATCATCACGAACAACGCGGCCAGCGACCCGAACACGGCGCCGAGCACCCCGATGACGCCCATCCCCGACTTCCTGCGCGGCGGCGGAGGCCCCCACTGGCGCGGCGGCATGGGCGGCGGCATCGGCGGGGGAGGCGGGGGCGGCTGCTGCCGGTACGGGGGCTGCCCATACGGCGGCTGCGGATACTGTTGCGGATACTGCGGCTGGTACTGGTTCCCCCGAGGCGGCGGCGGAGGAGGGGGCTGCGGCGGTTGCGGGTACGGGTTCCCCTGGCCCCCGCCCTGAGGCTGCGGCTGCCGGTAACCCGGCGGCGGCCACGGCAACGAGGGTGGCCGGTGTGGCTGTCCTGGCCCTTGTGGCGGGGGTGGATATTGCCCGTTCCCTGTCACCGTGTCTCCCCGTTCACCCGGTTGTCTGTTTGCACGGCTTTGCGCCGCGACTTGACGGACCCTTGCCAAATTTGGGGCAAAAGCATACTGATTTCTCACCCGTCACGGATGTAGCAGCGC
The DNA here is from genome assembly GCF_042656245.1 of Nonomuraea insulae. Taxonomy (NCBI): domain Bacteria; kingdom Bacillati; phylum Actinomycetota; class Actinomycetes; order Streptosporangiales; family Streptosporangiaceae; genus Nonomuraea; species Nonomuraea insulae. The sequence goes on along the minus strand of NZ_JBHSPA010000047.1, from coordinate 150,259 downwards.
ACGGTTACAGTCCGAAATCATTCGAGGTGATCTCGGTTATCTCCCGGTCCCGGCGGCGGGCGGTGTCTTAGCTTCAGTGGCATGAATCTCCAGCAGCTCCGCTATGTGGTCGCGACTGCGGAGCACCGCACCATGACCGACGCGGCCAGATCGCTCTACATCGCGCAGCCTGCGCTTTCCCGCGCGATCCGCGATCTTGAGCGCGAGCTCGGCATGACATTGTTCGCCCGTTCCGGACGCGGGGTGGTCGTCACCGCGCAGGGACGCCGGGTGGTCAAGCTGGCGAGGGAGGCACTCGACGCGGTTCACGAGATCGAGGGCCTGGCCAACCAGAGCACGGTAACGGAGGCGGAACTGCGCATAGCCGCCACCCCGAGCCTCGAACCCGGCCTCGCGGGACGGCTGTTGCCCGCCTACGCGGCCGAGCACCCGGGAGTACGCGTGCACATCGTGCGCTGCGACGGCCGAGACGGTGTCGTCAGCGCCATCAGGGATCAGCGGGCCGACCTCGGTCTCACGGATCTTCCCGTGCCCACCGATCTCATCACCCATCCACTCGAACGCCAGGAGATCGTCCTGATCTCCCCACCAGGCCTCGAACTGCCCAACCCCGTGCCGATGGGCAAGCTGCACGGCATGCGCCTGGCGCTTCCCGCCCGCGGCAGCATGCGGCGCAGAGAGCTCGACGCGATGTTCGGCAAGTACGCGGTCACCCCGGTGGTCGTGCTCGAAACCGACGAACGCAACGGCTGGCTCAACGCCGTACGCGCGGGACAGGCATCGTTGTTGTGGTTCCGCGGCATGGCAGAACAGGCCGGACGCGCGGGCCTCGTGGTGCGCTCGCTCGAACCCGCGGTGCGTCGCGTCATCGCCGTCGTGCACGCCCGCCGTCGCCTGCCGCTCATCGCCCAGGACTTCCTGAGCACGGCAGAAAAGGGGACAGCGGCCTGACCAGATTCGGAACGATCCACTCTCACCCCCCGATACGCAACACCTCCCCGGAACCCGCCGGCGTGCCCTTGCCGGGCACGTAAGAGGCACCGTCCGGCCCGGCCGCCACGCCCGTCGGCGTGAACAGGCCGTCCCTCGCGATGAGCGTCCTGGTACCGACAGCCTCAATTCGGTGCAGGGCGCCTGTCGGATCGCCGGAGGCGGCACTCAGGGCCTCGGGGCCCGCGGGGCGCTTGGCACGCATCTTCCGTGCGTAACACGCCACGAGAGCGATGACCAGGGCCCCGCCCCCCAAGGGACACAAAGCGGTATGGGTCAGCGCTCCACCGGCAGCCGCACCACGGCCCGCAGCCCCGGCGCCGCGTCCTCCAGGAACACCGTGCCGCCGTGCGCGCGCACGGTCTCCCGCACGATGGCCAGCCCCAGCCCCGTGCCGCCCTCGTCCCGGCTGCGCCCCGAGTCGAGCCGGGTGAAGCGGTTGAAGACGCGCTCGCGATCCTGCGCGGGAACGCCGGGGCCGTCGTCGGTGACCGTCAGCACGCCGTCCGCGGTCAGCGCCACCTCGACCTTGGAGGCGGTGTGGCGTACGGCGTTGTCCATGAGGTTGGTCAGCACCCGGCTCAGATCGAGGGCGTCGCCGCGGACCACGACCGGGTCGCAGACCGTCAGGCGGGCCTCGGCGTAGCGGTCCACGGTCTGGCGCACCACCTCGTCGAGGTCGACCGGCTCGCGCCGCGCGGGCACGCCGCCGCGCTCGTCCAGCCTGGCCAGCGCGAGCAGGTCCTCGGCCAGCCGGGACAGCCGCATCGTGTCCTCCAGCACGCCCTCCGCGGTCTCCTGCCAGTCCTGGCCGTCGGGATGCCCGAGCGCCACCTCCAGTTGCAGGCGGATGCTGGCCAGCGGGCTGCGCAACTCGTGCGCGGCGTCGGAGACCAGCGCCCGCTGGCGCTGCTCGGCCTCCTCCAGCCGGGCCAGCATGTCGTTGAGCGTGGTGGCCAGCGACTGCACCTCGTCACGCGACTGCGGCACCGGCAGCCGGCGCGACCTGGCCGTGTGCGTGATGTCCGCCGCGCCCCTGCGCAGCGCCGTGATCGGGCGCAGCGTACGGCCGATCATCAGCCAGCTCGCCACCGCCAGCAGCACGACCAGCGCCGGCGTGCCGACCAGCAGCACCCGCCCGGCCGTGCCGAGGCTCGTCTGGATCTCGCCGATCGGCCGGGCCGCCACCACCGTCTGCCCCCGGTCCGCGCTCAGCACGATGACCCGCAGGAACCCGGGGATGGCGTACGGCCGCCCATCCAGCAGCGTCGCCTTCCCGTGTGTCAGCACCTTCGCCCTGGCCGCGGCGTCCAGCAGCGGCACCAGCCGGTCGGCGCCGTAGGTGACGTGCGTGATCCGCCCCCGCGCGTCGATGACCTGCACGATCGTGCCGTCGTGCGTGCTGATCGGGCTGGTCAGCGTGCCCGCGTCGGCCGCGACGCGCACGGCCTGCGCCTGCTGCCTGGTGGACTCGTCCACCGTGTCCATCAGGGCCCGGTCCAGCACGCTGACCAGCACCGACGCCGACAGGGCCAGCGCCAGCGCGAGCACCGCGGCGGCGGCCACCGTGAGGCGGAAGCGCAGCCCCTGCCGCCGCCACCAGACCAGGGGAGAATCAGCCACCGTCGCCCGCCAGCCGGTAACCAGCCCCGCGCACGGTCTGCAGCGCGTTCCTGGAGTAGGGGGCGTCGATCTTGCGGCGCAGGTAGCCGACGTACACCTCGACCACGTTCGGGTCGGTGTCGAAGGTGTCCCACACGTGCTCCAGGATCTCCGACTTCGACACCACTTCGTCCCGCCGGCGCATCAGGTATTCCAGCAGCGCGAACTCCCGCGGCGTCAGCTCGATCGCGTTCTCGCCCCGCTCCACCCGGCGCCGGGCCGGGTCCAGCGACAGGTCGCCGGCCAGCAGCACCGACGGCCGCCGCCCCGCGTCGCGCCGCAAGAGCGCCCGCAGCCGGGCCACCAGCACCACGTACGAGAACGGCTTGGTCAGGTAGTCGTCGGCCCCCAGGTCCAGCCCGTCGGCCATGTCGTACTCGCCGTCCTTGGCCGACAACATCAGGATCGGCACCCAGTTCTCCTCGGCGCGCAGCTGCTTGCACACGTTGTAGCCCGACAGCCTGGGCAACATGATGTCGAGCACCACGATGTCGTAGTCGCCCTGCCTCGCCGCGTGGAGCCCCTCCTCGCCGTCGTGGGCGAGGTCCACCGCGAACCCCTCGGCCTGGAGCCCCCGCTGGAGCGCGGCGGCCATCCGGCGTTCGTCCTCGACGACCAGTACTCTCATGTGGCAATTCTCCCGTTCTCGCCCTGAGACAACGCTGAGAAGCCTGAGAGCCATCTCAGACTGTCTCAGGTCCACCACAGGATCCGTGACGCAGGCTCTGAGCATCGACATACCGTTAGGGAGTGAAATGCGTAGAGGCACGTTCGTGAGGTGGGGGGTCCCGATCGCGGCCGCCGCTGTGATCGGCGCCGCCATCGGCGCCGGTCCGGTCATCGCCGCGGTGAGCGGCGAGCCCACGCTGCCGGAGCGCTCAGCCGAGCAACTGCTCGCCGACGCCGTGGCGGCCACCAGCAAGGAGGGCGGCATCCCGCCGATGTCGGGCACCGTTCAGCAGACGGCCTCGCTCGGCCTGCCGGCGCTGCCGCAGACCGGCTCGGCCTCGCCGCTGAGCCTGCTGTCCGGCTCGCACGAGGTGAAGGTCTGGTACGGCGCGTCCGACAAGCTGCGCGTGGCCATGCCGACCCAGCTCAACGAGACCAACCTGATCCTGAACGGCGGCCAGGCCTGGTACTGGGACAGCTCCACCAACACCGCCACCAAGCTGACCATCAAGCCGGGGGCCCGCGAGGGACAGCACACCCCGGTGCCGCAGCAGACCGACCTGACGCCGCAGCAGATGGCCGAGCGGCTGCTGAGGTCCGCCGACGAGCACACCGCCGTCCGCGTGATCAACACGGCGGAGGTGGCGGGCCGCCCGGTCTACCAGCTCGTGCTCGCGCCCAAGGAGGAGGGCTCCCTGGTGCAGGAGGTACGCATCGCGCTCGACGGCGAGACGTACGTCCCCCTCCAGGTCCAGGTCTACGCCAAGGGCTCGGCCGAGCCGGCCTACCAGGTCGGCTTCACCCAGGTCACCTTCACGCCCCCGGCGGCCGAGAACTTCACCTTCACCCCGCCCGCGGGCGCCAAGGTGGAGGAGCAGACCATCGGCGGGGAGGAGAGCGTCGGCCGGCAGGCGGAGGAGCGGGCCGAGCACGCCAAGGACGTCGCGGGCAGGGCGAAGGTCGTCGGCGACGGATGGGCGACCGTGGCGGTCCTCCCGTTCAACCAGTCCGACCTGACGGCCAAGCCGGCCGAGACGCCCGAGGGCGGCGGCGACCGCTTCGGCGGCGGCGGCGATCCCCAGGCGCTGGTGAACAGCGTGCTCAAGTCCGCCACCCCGGTGAGCGGCACGTGGGGCTCGGGCAGGTTGATCAGGACCAAGCTCGTCACGGCCCTGCTGACCGACGACGGCCGCCTTCTGGTCGGCGCGGTCACCCCGGAGGAGATCACCAAGGCGGCGGGCCTCAAGTGACCGTCGTCACACAGGAAGCGGGGGCGCCCTTCGGGGCGGCCCCGCCCTCCGGGGACGCCGCGATCGTCACCGAGGGGCTGACCAAGCGCTTCCGCGGCGGCCAGGTCGCCGTGGACGCGCTCGACCTGGCGGTGCCGCGCGGCTCGGTGTTCGGCTTCCTCGGGCCCAACGGCTCGGGCAAGACCACCACCATCCGCATGCTGCTCGGCCTGGTGGCCCCCACGGCGGGCGAATACTCCGTGCTCGGGCTGCCGTTGCCGCAGGCCCTGCCCAAGGTGGGCGCGCTGGTCGAAGGGCCGGCCTTCTACCCGTACCTGTCGGGCACGGCCAACCTGATGCGCTTCGACTCCGCCGACCCGACCGCGCGGCGCGGCACCGCCAAGCAGCGCATCTCCGGCGCGCTCGAACGGGTGGGCCTGGCGGCCGCCGCCGGCAAGCGCTACCGCAACTACTCGCTCGGCATGCGCCAGCGCCTGGCCATCGCCGCCGCCCTGCTCGGGCCGCGCGAGCTGCTCGTCCTGGACGAGCCGACCAACGGGCTCGACCCGCAGGGCACGCGCGAGGTGCGCGCGCTGGTCAAGGAGATCGCCGCGGACGGCACCACGGTGTTCGTCTCCTCGCACCTGCTGGCCGAGGTCGAGCAGATGTGCACGCACGCCGCGATCATGCGTACCGGGCAGCTCGTCGCCCAGGGCACCATCGCCTCGCTCAACGGCGGCCTGGTCGCCAGGATCAGGGTGGAGACGACCGACGCGGCGGGGGCCGCGCGCGTGCTCGGCGGCCTCGGCCTGGCCGACGTGCGCACGGACGGCGCGCAGGTCACGGCGGAGCTGGGCGGGCACGCGCCGGAGAAGATCAACGCCGTCCTGGTGGAGGACGGCGTGGCCGTACGGGGGCTGGCCGTGGTACGGCCGAGCCTTGAGGACGTTTTCGTGGGACTGACAGGGGAGGGCTTCGATGTCGACGGCTGAGAGCGCGACTTCGACGGCCACGCGGCGGACACCAGGGCTCGTACCGGTGTCGGAGACCATGCGCACCACAGAACGGCAGGCTCCCGAGCCGCCGGTCTCCGCGCCCCAGCCGGCCGGCAGGGCGGCGTGGGCCTTCTGGCGGCTGCTCGGCTCGGAGCTGGGCCTGACCTTCCGCCGCCCGCGCAACCTGGTGATGCTGGCCGTGCTCGCGGTCGTGCCGATCGTCGTCGGCGTCGCCCTGCGTGTCGTCGGCTCGGGCGACGACGAGATGAGCGGGCTCATCCAGGACGTCGCCGGCAACAGCCTCATGCTGACGTTCGTCTCGTTCTCGTTCCTGGTGCTGCTGCTGATGCCCGTGGCCGTGAGCGTGGTGGCGGGCGACGCGATCGCGGGGGAGGCCGGCGGCGGCACGCTGCGCTACCTGCTGGCCGCGCCGGCGGGCCGGACCAGGCTGCTGGCGGTCAAATACCTCAACGCGGCCGTCTACGGGTACGCGGTGACGGCGGTGGTGGCGCTGTCCGCGCTGGTGACCGGCCTGATCCTGTTCCCGGCCGGGGATGTGACGCTGCTGTCGGGCAACACCATCTCCATGGCCGACGGGCTCGTGCGGATCGCCATCGCGGTCGGGTACGTGGGCGCCGCCATGGCCGCCCTGGCCGCGATCGCGCTGGCGCTGTCCACGTTCACCGAGGTGCCCATCGGGGCCATCGCGGGCACCATGGTGCTGGTCATCGTCTGCCAGGTGCTGCGGGCCATCCCCGAACTCGGCGCGATCACCCCGTACCTGCTGCCGACCTGGTTCACGAACTTCGACGCGGTGCTGCGCAGTCCCGTCGACATGGGAGCGCTGGGGGAGGGGTTGCTGGCGTTCGGGGCGTACATCGTGTTGTTCGGGTCGATCGCCTGGGCACGGTTCTCCGGCAAGGACATCACGTCCTGACAACGGCCCGAACGTTGTCAGGGCGCGGGGCGTCACACCACCCGATGGCAGGATCCCGGCCGGACGGTGGTGGCGATGGACGGCAGACGAGTCGCGGTGCAGATCGGGCTGGCGTGGGCCGCAGGTGTGATCATCGCCCCCGTGTTCTTCTACGGGGTCGTCCACGGGGCCCTGATGGGCGGTGTGATCGGCCTCCAGCTCGCCGGTGTGGCGATCGCGCTGGGCGCGGTGGGGCTGCTGTTCCTGCTGGCGGGAGCGTCGAGAGGGACGACGGGGCTCACGTCGGAGTGGGGCTGGCGGGTCTGGTGGGCGATCCTGGTGTTCGCCGGGGGCATCGCCGCCTGGGGGTTCGGCCTGGCGATGTACAGCAAGCTCGGGCTCTCGCCGGGGCCGGGCGCGACGTTGCCGGCGTTGGTCGCGGGCGGCGCCGGGTTCGGGCTGAGCGCGGCGATCCTCGCCGGGTGGCGCCTGCGACGCGGTGCCCGTGGAGACGCTCCGGGATGCCGTCGTCAGGGGCCCGCCCGCTCACCGGAGCGGAGCTGAGCGACCTGCTGAACCAGCATCCCGGAGCGCGGAGGATCAGGCGGAGGTGCGGCGGCGCAGGCCCAGGAAGCCGACCACCACGCCGATGACGCCGACCACCAGCCCGGCCCCGCCGAGCAGCCGGGCCGTGCCGTCGGACGAGGAGGACGCGGCGGCCACCGGCGTCACCGACGGGACGGCGGCGGCGGCGGGGGCGGCGCCGGCCGAGGCAGAGGCCGTGGCGTGCGCGTCGCCGTCATCGGTGGCGGGCGTCAGCTTGAGCACCGGCACCGGGTGCTCGGCCTCGGTGCCGTCGGTCTTCGGGGCGTCCGCCCAGTTCACGACCTCGCCGCCCGAGTAGGTCTGCTTCGTCGGGAACGTCAGCGAGTCCACGTCCTTGGGCAACTGCCCCATGGACACCTCGAACTCCTGGAACTCCCCGGGATTGACCTTGCCGCCCTCCCAGACGACCTTGGTGACGGCCTCTTCCAGGTCGCCGTACTCGGTCTTGACGGGCGCGGGCAGTTTGCCCTCGGTGACCTTGACCTTCCACCCGGGCACGGGCTTGACGGAGACGAAGGCCAGCGGGTGGTCGGTGGGGAAGGAGACCTCGATCTTGGTGGTCGAGGCGTCGTCGCGCTCGTTGGGCACCCGGAAGGCGATCTTGGTGAATCCGCCCTGCTCGGCGGTGCCCGGCTGGATGGAGACGTGGGCCAGCGCGGGCAGGGCCAGGCCGGCGGTCAGGGCGGTGGTGGCGGCGAGTACGGTCGCCGCGCGGCGTACGAAGGACATGCGAGAGCTCCACTTGGTGATCGGGGGGATGAAACGGGGTGTCAGACGGTCAGGCGGGAAGTGGAGGACCACGCCTGGCCACGCTGTGCCGGAAGTCCGGCCCCAGCGGGACCACCCTGGTGTAGACGATCGGCGCGTCAGCCGGCGGCACGGGCACGGGCACGGCGACCGGCGCGAGCAGGAGGAGCCGGCGGCCGAGGCGGCGCAGCAGCGACCAGATCGCGGCCTCGCCGCGCGACAACCACAGGCCCGTGATGACCGTGGCGGTCAGGTGGGTGAGCAACATGCCGGCGTTGACGGCCAGGCCGCCCTGGGTGTGCCCGTGCACCAGGACATAGGAGGCGCCCTCGCCCGCGAACAGCTCGTGCAGCCCGAGTTGCGCCCCGACCAGCACCATGTTGATCGTGCCCGCCGAACGTTCCCTGCCGCACAACGCCAGCCCCAGCCCGGACACGCCCGCGAGCCCGAGAGCGGCGGTCCACGGCGCGGGCGCCGAGCCGCCGCCGAGAATGTGGGCGAGCCCGGCCAGAGTCACACAGACAGCCGCGAAGGCGGCCGTCCGCGCGAGCCTGAGGGGGAGATGAGCACGCATGGGTGTGCCCCATGCTCTCACGGGGCAGGGAGTCTTGAGACCCTGAGAACCCAAGCTGCGCGATCCCCGAGTCCAATACTGCGCAATGCCTGGGCCGAAAATGGCATTTGTCGCTAGGGTCGTGCCGACCGCGTTGACATAGAGGTGAGAACGTTGCGGCACTTAGGTGGTTTCCTCATCGGCCTTGTAGTGACGGCGGCACTGCTCGGCGGCGGTGGCTGGGCCGTGCAGCAGGCCGTCGGCAATGCGGCCGCGACCCCGCCGGACAGTCAGAAGATGTGGATCGCCCTGGGCGCGATGGCCGCCGTCGGACTGGTCGTCGGGCTCGTGACGGCAGGCCGGATCTCGCCGCTGGCGACGTTCGTGCCGTCCATGGTGCTGCTGGCCTGGACGGTCGTGTACGCGCTCGACGTGAACCGGGCGCTCTCCCTCATCCCGGCCGAGCAGTCGGTCAACCAGATCGTCAGGGACATCGGATTCGGCGACAAGACCCTGCTCACCACGGGCGTGTTCGCCCTGCTCGGCGTGGTCCTGTTCATCCCCGTGCTGATGCCGTCGCGGTGGTCCCGCCAGCGCGACGACCTCGACGAGGACTACGAGGCCACGCCCGAGGGCAGTTACTACTGACCGCCCCTCCGCCGGAGAATCAGGAGAAGAGGGGCGGTCGGCTCACGCGAGGGTCAGGTGGCGGTGCCGGTGTAGAGGCGGGTGACGACGTCCTCGATGGAGGACTGGTCGGGGGCCGTGGCCATCAGGTCGTCGAGGGTGCCGTCGAACTGCAGCCGCCCATGGTCGATCAGCATGACCCGGCGGCACAGGCGCTCGATGTCCCCCAGGTCGTGCGTGGTCAGCAACACGGTCGTGCCCCGCTCGGCGTTCAGCCGCTGCAGGAAGTCCCGGATGCTGGCCTTGCTGACCACGTCGAGCCCGATCGTCGGCTCGTCGAGCACCAGCACGTCGGGCGCGTGCAGCAGGGCCGCCGCCAGGTCGCCCCGCATCCGCTGCCCCAGGCTGAGCTGCCGCACCGGCGTGCGCAGGAACTCACTCAGGTCGAGCGTCTCGGTCAGCTCGGCGAGCCGGGAGGTGAAGGCGGCCCGCTCCACCCTGTACAGGTGCCGGATCAGCTCGAAGCTGTCGCGCAGCGGCAGGTCCCACCACAGGGTCGTGCGCTGCCCGAACACCACCCCGATCCGCCGCGCCAGCGTGGTGCGCCGCCGCGACGGATCCAGCCCGGCCACCCGGACCTTCCCCGAGGTGGGCGTCAGGATGCCGCACAACATCTTGATCGTGGTGGACTTGCCCGCGCCGTTCGGGCCGAGGTAACCGACGAACTCGCCCTCCGACACGGTGAACGACAGGTCGTGTACGGCGTGGACGACGTTGCGCCGCACCTTGAACGAGCGTCCAGCCCGGTCAAGCTCGATCAATGTGCTCAACTCCCCGTGGATCTGTAGTGCCGGACTCCCTGCCGCCAGGCCAGCGCGGCCAGCAGGGCGAGGACCAGCGCGGCGGCCGGTCCGACGAACCGCATGAACTCGGGCGTGCCGAAGGGGTCGTCCCGGCCCAGGACGTACAGGCCGGGCTGCCAGTTGACGAAGGCCAGCGGCAGCACGTAGGTCACGCCCTTGACCAGGTCGCGGGCGTAGATGCTGAGTGGATACTGGGTGAGCTGCGCGGTGCCGTAGGTGAAGGAGCTGGTCACCTCGGGCGCGTCGGTCAGCAGGAACTGTAGCGCGCCCGCCATCGTCCACAACGAGGCGAAGATGACGATCCCGGTGACCACCATGACGGGGATCATCCAGGCGTGCCGCCAGTCGATGCCCAGCGAGCTGATGGCGTACCCGAGCACGAGCCCGGCCTGCAGGATGCGGCCGACGCGGGTGGGGTTGAAGCGGTCGGCGGTGAGCTGGATCCACGCGCTGACCGGCCTGATCAGCACCGTGTCGAGGGTGCCGGCCTTGATGTGCTGGCTGACCCGGTCGAGGTTGCTGACGAAGGTGTCGCAGAAGGTGAACGACAGGTTCGCGGCGCCGTACAGCAGCAGGACCTCCTCGCGGGTGAACCCGGCGAGGGTGGTGGTGTTGGCGAAGATGATCAGGATCACGGCCACGTCCATCGAGGCGATGGCGAAGCCGAGCACGATCATCAGCACGAACGAGGCGGGGTACGCGGCGGCGGCGCGCGTCCAGGTCCACAGCAGCAGGAAGTAGGTCCTAACCACCCTGGATCACCACTTTGTGGCGGATCGCCCTGGTGCCGAGGGCGCCCAGCCCGATCAGGACCGCGGCCCAGAACGCCTGGAGGCCCAGCGTCTCCAGCACAGGGGCCTTGCCGAGGTAGAGGTCGGTCGGCAGTTGCACCATGGCGGCCCAGGGCAGCGCCCTGGCCAGCTCGCCGAACCAGCCGGGGAACAGGTGCAGCGGCACCATCATGCCGCTGAAGAACGTGGTCAGGACCAGCGACAACACCGCGATGCCGCGGTCGTCGAGCAGCCAGCAGACCGACAGCGCCACCAGGTAGCGCCAGCCGAAGCTGATCACCACGGCGATCGCGAAGCCGATCACGAACGCCAGCCACTGGCCGGGGTCGGTGGGGAGGTAGATGCCGAACACGGCGGCGCCGAGCAGCATGGGCGGGATGCCGCGGACGAGGAACAGGTAGGAGGCCCTGCCCACGTCCTCGGCGAGTGTCCACAGTTGCAGCGAGGCGGGGCGGACCAGGTCGAGCGCGATGTCACCGGTGCGGATGCGCTCGGGGATGCTCAGCCCGCCGCCGAAGAGCTGCATCGGGCCGATGAACGCCTGGGTGACGAAGCAGAAGGTGATGGCGTCGGTCACGTCGTAGCCGGCCAGCCCGGGGCGGGCCTGCCACAGCGCGATGAGGATGTAGGCGCGCAGGATGCCGAACACGCTGTTGGTGAACGCGCCGGCGAGCGCCGCCCAGACGTAGGTGGCGTGCTTGCGGAAGCCGTACCGGACGAGCCGGCCATAGAGCGGTATGGTTTTGCACCTCCGGGGTGTGAGAGCACGGTGACGGACCGTGCACGGACCCGCGCAGGGGTCGGCCGTTGGGAAGCAGAAAATTATCCGTTACGGGGTCGGCGATCCGCAACGAGTTAAACGAGGCGCGGCTCGGCCGGATCGCGTCGATGTCATGGGGCCGAAATATCCGCGTAAGAGATGAGTTACTTACTGGCCGGTAGGGTCGGCCTGGAAAGGGAATAACGGTACTCGGAGGGTCGATATGAGGATCGACAGGGACGTTAAACCCGAGTACCCCTTGAGCTGGCAGGCTCGCGCGCTCACCGGGCTCATGCGCGGGACCGTGAAGCCCGCTTCGACCTTGCTGATGCGTCATCCGCTCGCCCTGTCCGGAGCAGCCCGTCTCGGCGAACTCTCGCGGCTGGTCCCGGTGCGCGACCCCGAACACGTCGCGATCGTGCCCGCGGCCTTCTCCTCGTGCGGCGGCGAGTGGGTGCGCGGCGGTCAGGGGCTCGACGAGCGCAAGGTCGTGCTCTACTTCCACGGTGGCGGCTACTTCTCGTGCTCGCCGCGTACGCACCGGTCCATCACGTGGCGGTTGTCATTGGTGGCCAGACGGCCGGTGCTGGCGCTCGACTACCGGCAGGGGCCGGTGCACAAACTGGCGGACTCGCTGGCCGACGCGCTGGAGGCCTACGACTGCCTGCTGCGGCGCGGGTACGCGCCCGAGGACGTCATCCTGGCGGGAGACTCCGCCGGCGGCCATCTGACGCTCGCGGCCCTGCTGGCGCTGCGCGACCGGGGGCTGCCGCTGCCCGCGGCGGCGATCTGCCTGTCGCCGTGGGCCGACCTGACCGATGTGCCGCGCCGGGCGAACCGCTGGCAGGACCCCATGTTGCCGGCCAGCCGGGTGCGCTGGCTGGCGCGCCGGTGGACCTCCGGGCTGGACCCGTCGGATCCGCTCGTGTCGCCGGTGTACGGGGACTTCACGGGGCTGCCGCCGCTCATGATCGTGACGGGGTCGACGGAGGTGCTGCGGGACGAGGCCAGGCGGGTGGCCCAGCGGGCGCGGCTGGCGGGGGTGCCGGTCCGTTATGAGGAATGGCCGAGGATGCCGCACGTCTTCCCGATCCTGGCGGACGTATTGCCCGAGGCGCGCCTGGCGTTTCGGCATATGTCGCAATTCCTGAGTGCGGTGGCCGAACGACCGGCGGCGATGGGAGATTCAGTGGCTGCGTAACTTCTGGGGTGCTTGATTTACGCGCGGCGGCGGGGAACCGTGTAAGGTTAGGTATACCTAACCTTCATGATCAGGGGGGCTGTTCGATGGCGAACACGCGCACAGATCATCACCGGGGTGTCGTCCAGCGGACCGAACGCATCTCACGCCACATGGTACGCGTGGTGCTCGGCGGCGACGGGCTGGCCGACTTCGCCACCACAGGATGCGCCGACCATTATGTGAAACTTGTCTTTCCGTATGAGGGCGTCGAGTACCCCGAGCCGTTCAGTGTGAAGACCTGCCGCGAGACCATGCCGCGCGAGGTGTGGCCCCGGCTGCGGACCTACACCGTACGCGCCTGGGATCCCGACGCCAGGGAGTTGACCCTCGACTTCGTGGTCCACGGCGACGAGGGCCTGGCCGGGCCTTGGGCCGAGCACGCCGTGCCCGGTGACGAGCTGCTCATGCTGGGCCCCGGCGGCGGCTACGCGCCCGACCCCGAGGCCGCCTGGCATCTCCTGGTGGGCGACGAGAGCGTGTTGCCGGCCATCGCGGCCTCGCTGGAGGCGCTCCCCGTCAGCGCGCGGGCCCACGTGCTGGTGGAGGTGGAAGCACCCGAGGACGAGCAGAAGCTCAGCACGGTCGCCGACGTCCGGATCTCCTGGATCTACCGGGGCGATCGGCCCGTGGGCGAGGGACTCGTGGAGGCGGTGCGGGCGCTGGAGTTCCCCGAGGGTGACGTGCACGCGTTCGTGCACGGAGAGGCGGGGTTCGTGAAGGAGCTTCGCCGTCACCTGCGCCTGGAGCGGGGGATCGCCATGGACCGGCTGTCCATTTCCGGATATTGGCGCGTCGGTGTGGACGATGAGTCGTGGCGGGCGGTCAAGGGTGACTGGAACCGCCGGGTCGAGGCCGAGGAGGCCGCCGCGATCGCGTCCTGAGCGTACGTATCCCGCCGGGCTTACCCGGGGGAGTGATCGCCTTACTTGCTATACCCCTTATGTAAGACATGCGGAATGCCTCCGCCGTCGGGCTCGATCACCACGATCCCGCAGGACGGCCCGGCCGAGTCCCCAGGCCCGTCGGCCTCCGATACCCCGATGGGCACCCCGACGCCGTGATCACGACGTGCGGATGATGCCGGGCCGCGCCGGCCGCTGGGGGGAGAGCCGACGCGGCCCGTTCGCCGGGGGAACCATCCCATGCCCTGGAGGTGGCCGGCGAGCCTGGGTGATCAGTGGGCGAACTGCTCCTCTTCCGTGGAGCCCTTGAGCGCGGTCGTCGAGGAGTCGGGCGCGACGGCCGTGCTGACCAGGTCGAAGTAGCCGGTGCCGACCTCGCGCTGGTGCCTGGTCGCGGTGTAGCCGCGCGCCTCGGCCGCGAACTCGGCCTCCTGCAGCTCCACGTACGCGCTCATCCCGTCCGCCGCGTACCCCTGCGCCAGGTCGAACATGCCGTAGTTCAGCGAGTGGAACCCGGCCAGGGTGATGAACTGGAACTTGTACCCCATGTGCCCGAGCTCCCGCTGGAACTTGGCGATCGTCGAGTCGTCCAGGTGCTTCTTCCAGTTGAACGACGGTGAGCAGTTGTAGGCGAGCATCTGGTCCGGGTACTCGGCCTTGATCGCCTCGGCGAACGTGCGGGCGACGTCCAGGTCGGGCGTGCCGGTCTCCATCCAGAGCAGGTCGGAGTACGGCGCGTACGCCAGCCCGCGCGCCACGCACGCCTCCAGCCCGTTCCTGACCCGGTAGAAGCCTTCGCCGGTGCGCTCGCCGGTGGTGAACGCCTGGTCGCGCGGGTCCACGTCGCTGGTCAGGAGCGTCGCGGCCTGTGCGTCGGTCCGCGCGACGATCAGCGAGGGTACTCCGGCGACGTCCGCGGCGAGGCGGGCGGCGTTCAGGGTCTTGATGTGCTGGCCGGTCGGGATCAGCACCTTGCCGCCCAGATGACCGCACTTCTTCTCGGAGGCGAGCTGGTCCTCCCAGTGCACACCCGCGGCGCCCGCCGCGATCATGCCCTTCATCAGCTCGAACGCGTTGAGCACGCCGCCGAAGCCGGCCTCCGCGTCCGCCACGATCGGCGCCAGCCAGTACGGAGCGTCACCGTCACCCTCCGACCAGGTGATCTGGTCGGCGCGCAGCAGCGCGTTGTTGATGCGGCGCACGACGGCGGGCACGGAGTTGGCCGGGTAAAGGCTCTGGTCCGGGTAGGTCTGCCCGCCCAGGTTCGCATCGGCGGCCACCTGCCAGCCGGACAGGTAGATGGCCTTCAGGCCCGCCCTCACCTGCTGCACCGCCTGGTTGCCGGTGAGCGCGCCGAGGGAGCTGACGTAGTCCTCGGTGTGCAGCAGGCTCCACAGCCGCTCGGCGCCGAGCCGGGCCAGCGTGTGCTCCTCCTGGACACTGCCGCGCAACCTGATCACGTCCTCGGGGCCGTAGGTGCGCTCGACGCCCTCCCAGCGCGGGTCGTTGTCCCACTCGTCCTGTAGCTGCTCAGCAGCTCCCTTGAGGCGATCGATCATGGCTTCACTCCTTTGTCGTCCCCTGGGTGCTCACGCCGAGTCTCTGCCCTGGGAGGGGAGGTCAAATAGTGCGGAGTGATGAGAAGAATCGCGATATTTCCGCGTCTGTGTATTGCTGGTGGGTATTCAGCGGTGAAGAAATCGCAAGTTTTACCGTTGGCCTAGACCAATCGCGCGACGGGGCGGACTCCCCGCGACAGCGAGGCCGAGGAGGCTAGAAAATGAGCTGAATTTCTGTCTAAGATTCCGACATGGCGTCCTTGCTACGCGAAGAACCGCTGTCTTTGACGCAGGAGCTCGATCTCATCGCGTTTGGCCAGCGCCTGCGCCACCTGCGCAAACAGCGCGGGCTCACGCTGTCCGACCTGGGCTCGCGCGTCAGCAGGGCGCCCAGCCAGCTGTCGCTGCTGGAGAACGGCAAGCGCGAGCCCAAGCTGTCCTTGCTCAAGTCGCTGGCGACCGCCCTGGGCGTACCGGTCGAGGAGCTGCTGCGCCGCCAGCCGCCCAACCGCCGCGCCCAGCTCGAGATCGCGCTGGAGGAGGCCCAGCGCGACCCCGTCTACGCCGGGCTCGGCCTGCCCCGGCTCAAGGTCTCCGCGCGCGTGCCCAACGACGTGCTCGAACACCTCCTCGGCCTGTACGGCGAACTACGCGCCCGCCAGGCCCGCGGCACCGCCACGCCGGAGGAGGCCAGGGTCGCCAACGCCGAGCTGCGCCGCCGCCAGCGCGAGGTGGGCAACTACTTTCCCGAGATCGAGAAGGCCGCCGCCGAGGCCCTCGAAGCGGTCGGCTACCGGGCCGGCGCCCTGTCCCAGAGCATGATCCAGAGCCTGGTCACGCACTTCGGCTACACGGTGCACACCGCCCAGGACCTCCCCCGCTCCGTGCGCTCCATCACCGACCTGCGCCACCGCCGGATCTACGTCAAGCACGAGCAGCTCGGCATGCACACCCCGCGCACGATCCTGCTCCAGACGCTCGGCCACCTCGCGCTCGGCCACGACAAACCCCGCGACTTCGCCGACTTCCTGCGCCAGCGCACCGAGGCCAACTACTTCGCCGCCGCCGTCCTCGTGCCCGAGAAGGCCGCCGCCGTCTACCTGCAGGAGGCCAAGTCCGACCGGGCGCTGTCGGTGGAGGACCTGCGGGACGTGTTCGCGGTGTCGTACGAGATGGCCGCCCACCGCTTCACCAACCTCGCCACCCACCACCTCGGCCTGGTCTGCCACTTCGTGCGCAACGACGCGGGCGGCACCATCTTCAAGGCGTACGAGAACGACGGCATCGTCTTCCCCGCCGACGAGCAGGGGGCCATCGAGGGGCAGCGGATGTGCCTGCACTGGTCGGGGCGGCAGGTGTTCGCCTCGCCCGACCGGTTCTCGGTGTTCTACCAGTACTCCGACTCGCCGACCGGGACCTACTTCTGCGTGGCGCACGTCGATCCGTCGCGCGAGCGGGACTTCGCGATCACGCTGGGAGTGCCGTACAAGGAGTCGCGCTGGTTCAGGGGCCGCGAGACCACCCACCGCACCAAGTCCAACTGCCCGACCGGCGACTGCTGCCGCCGGCCGCCCGCCGAGCTCTCCGAACGCTGGGAGGGCTACGCCTGGCCGTCGGCCCGCGCCAACTCCCACGTCCTGGCCGCGCTGCCGCCGGGATCGTTCCCGGGCGTGGACGAGGCCGACGTCTACACCTTCCTGGAACGGCACGCCACCACCTGACCTCATGCCGCGGGCCTGTCGACGCTCCGGGGCAGCAGGACCATCAGCACCGCCAGCACCACGGCGGCGGGCACACCCCAGGCGAGCACGTCCGGGATAGCGGCGGCCGTGCTCCGGCCCTGGATCTCGCGGGTGAGGAGTTTGCAGCAGATAGGGCCTGAAGCGGCCACCGGTGGCGATGCGGGCGCCGGCCAGCGAGGAGACCGCCATGAAGGTGAGGACATAGGGGTTGAGCGCCAGCAGGCCGGCGAAGGCCGCGATCAGCGTGAGGATCACGCCGGACGTCCAGGGGTAGGTGCGGCCGCCCCATTCGGCCACCAGCAGCAGGGTCACGGCCGCGCCCGCGATCAGCGCGGCCCCCGGGAGGTCGACCCTGCCGTCCCCACCGCTCCTCGGCAGCCGCAGCGCGTACGCGGTGAGCGCCATGCCGAGCAGGCCGAGAGCAGGTTGACGTAGAAGATCCAGCGCCACTCCCAGGCATCGGTGACCGCGCCGCCGGCGAGCGGGCCGCCCACGCTGGCTCAGCTCCTTGCCTTCGCGAACGGGCCGGGCAGGTCGAAGTCGTCGACCTCCACGATCACAGCGTCGAACATGTCTGCCTCCTTGAGCTTGACGTGGAGGCAAGTCTGCAAGTTAATGTCAACATGAAGTCAAGTGAGACGATGCGCATCGGGGAGCTCGCCGAGCGGTTCGATCTCGCGCCGCACGTGCTGCGCCATTGGGAGTCGATGGGGCTGCTGACGCCGGCCGCCCGGGTGAACGGCCGTCGCCGCTACACCGGCGATCACGTCGTCCGGGTCATGACGATCATCCGCGCCAAGGCCGGAGGGTTGAGCCTGGAGCAGATCCGCGAGGTGCTCGACGCCGCCGGTCAGAGCGCGCGCAGGGCGCTGCTCCAGCGGCAGCACGCTGGGCTTGAGCGGCGGCTCGAGGAGATCGCGGACTCCAAGAGGCTGATCGAGCACCTCATGGAGTGCCGCGCGGAAGACTTCTCCCAGTGTCCCGACTACCGGCGCATCATCGAAGGCGGCCTCCAGGGGCTGCACGGGGACACCTGTCTTGTGAAGCGCGATCCCGATGCTCTATAACTGGTAGTACTACGAGTTGTAGAGTCGGGGGTCGCCGGATGCGGGTGCTGGTGGTGGGAGCGGGGATCAGCGGGCTCGCGGCGGCACGGGGACTGATCGCCGCGGGGCACGAGGTCGTGGTGCTGGAGCAGGCGCGGGAGTTACGCCTCGGGGGCGGGGCCGTCACGCTGTGGTGCAACGGGACGGCGATCCTCGGCGATGTGGGCGTCGACCTGGAAGGGGCCGGGCAGCGGCTGACGACGATGTGCCTGCGGACGGCCCGCGGCCGGCGGGTGATCGAGGTCGACCTGGAGGCGCTGGCGCAGCGGTTCGGGTCGGCGGCGCGGGTGATCCCGCGCGGGTCGCTGATCACGCTGCTCGCGGGCGGGCTGCCCGGCGGCACCGTACGCTTCGGCGCGCGGGTGGCCGAACTGCACGACGGCGGTGACGGTGTACGCGTGCGGACGGAGACGGGCGAGGAGCACCACGGGGACTTCCTGGTGGGAGCCGACGGTGTGCACTCGCGGGTGCGAGCCCTCGTGCTGGGCGGCGGCAAGGCGGCCCTGACCGGGGCGGCGATCTGGCAGGGGCTGACGCCGGCCCCGTTCGACCCCGGATCCACCACGACGCTGATGCTCGGCCGGGAGGGCGACTTCGGGTACATGGGAGCCGGTGACGGCCTGATGCAGTGGTTCTTCGACGTGCCGTGGTCACCCGGCGCGCCGGCGGAGGACAAGCCGGTGGAGATGTTGCGCCGCCGGTTCGGCGGGTGGGGCCCGCAGGTCGAGCAGGTGCTGGCGTCGCTGGAGGACGGCGACGCCGAACTGTTCCCGCACACCCGGCACAAGATCCCCCGCCGGTGGGGTGACCGGCGGTGCGTGCTGCTCGGGGACGCGGCGCACGGGATGCCGCCCGTCACGGCCCAGGGGACGAACCAGGCGCTGGAGGACGTGGCGACGCTCGTGCGCTGCCTGCGGGCCGTGCCCGATCCGGCCGCGGTCGTGGACGTGTACTCGTCCAGGCGGAGACGGCGGGCGGCCATGGCCTCCACGGTCGCCACGTACAGCGTCGCGGTGTCAGGCCCGAGGACGTTGATGCAGAGCGAGTACCTCGTCCGCATGGGCGGCGCCACACCTCCACGCCTGGCCACCGGAGGGTTCGGGCGGTTGCTGAGCAGCCTCAGCGCTCGTATCTGAACAACAGGGCCACGGCGGGCGCCGCCGCGATGGCGGTCAGCGTGAGGACCGCGGGAGCGAACATGCCCGCGACGAGCAGCGGTGTGACGAGAGCGGCTCCCAGCGGGGGCGTCGCCTGCATGAGGGTTCGCAGGACGGCGAAGCCCCGGCCGCGCAGGGGAGCGGGGATGCGGGCCATGCGCAGCGACTGCGCCCAGATGGTCATCGGGGCGCTGAACAGGCCGACGACGAGGAACCCCGCGGCGACCGCGATCGTGTGCGGAGCCGCCAGGAGCGCCAGGAACCCGGTCGCGGCGATGAGCTGGACCACGGCGATGGCCCTGACCGGGCGTCGCCGTACGGCAGCGCCTCCCGCGAGCGCCGCGCCGGCGAGTTCGCCCGCGGCCAGGGCGGCGAGCAGCAGGCCCAGCGCCTGCGGGCCGCCGGGAAACTGGGTCTTGGCCAGCCAGGGACCGATGACCTGCACCATCCCCATGGCGATGTTGAAGGCCATGAACGCCAGCGTGGTCGCCACCAGCGGCCGGTCGCGCAGCACCGTCCAGCCGCTGCCGGCCGGCTCGGGGCCGGTCCATGGCCGCGGGGTCAGGGGCCGGCGGATGGCGAGGGCGGCCCCGGCGAACACCAGGTACGAGACCGCGTCGAAGGCGAGCACGGCCTCGGCGCCGAAACCTCCGATCAGCAGCCCTCCGAGCGCCGGTCCGATCATCCCGGCCAGGCCGAAACTCAGGCTCTCCAGGGCGTTGGCCGCGTCCCGCTCCTCCTCCGGGACCAGGTCCGGGATCGCCGCCGGGAATCCTGCCAGCGGCACCATCCTGAACAGCGCGTACACGGCGGCCACCACGTAAGGAAGCGCCTCGGGCACCGCTCCCACGGCCGACGTGATCGGGATCGACGCCATCGCCGCGCCGCGTACCAGGCTGTCGGCCGCGAGCACATGCCGTTTGTCGAACCGATCGAGGACGGGACCGCTCAGCAGGCCGCCTGCGAACACGGGCAGGGTGGCGCAGACGGTCAGCAGGCCGAGCCGCTGGACGCCGTCCGGCTGGGCCAGCACCAGCCACGTCAGCGCGACGAACGTCATCCCGTCGCCCACCAGCGAGATCGACGAGCCCAGCCACAACATCCGGAAGTCACGCCGTGCCAGCGCCCGCCGGTAGCGGAGAAGATCATTCAGTGTCATGGGGGTCCAGCGTGGCGTCGGCCGAGCCCGGACGCTGGCGGCCATCAGCCACCCACGTCGGCGGCTCGTGACGCACGTCAGCGGTTTCGTGACGCACGTCAGCGGTTTCGTGACGCACGTCAGCGGTTCGCGACGCACGTCGGCGGTTCGCGGCCCCGTCGGTGGTTCGCGACGCACGTCGGTGGTTCGTCACCCCGTCAGCGGTTCACGACCCACATCGGCGGCTCGCTTCCAGGTCGGTGGTTCGCCTTCGCGTCGGCGGCTCGCCTCCAGGTCGGCGGCTCGCCACCCCCGTCGGCGGTTCGCAATCCCCGTCGGCGGCTCGCCCTCGTGTCGGCGTCCGATGCCCGCCAGTTCGCCTCCCTGAGGAGGTGGCACGATAGAGCGGGTGATTGAGGACGAGGTCGCGTTCGCGGCGATGGAGAGCCGTGACCCACGCTTCGACGGCTGGTTCTACGTCGCCGTCACCACCACCGGCGTCTACTGCCGGCCGAGCTGCCCCGCCGTCATGCCCAAGCCGCAGAACGTCCGGCTGTTCCCCACGGCCGCCGCGGCGCAGGTCAACGGCTTCCGGGCGTGCAAGAGGTGCCGTCCCGACGCCGCGCCGGGATCGCCGGAGTGGAACACGCGCACCGACCTGACCGGCCGCGCCATGCGGCTGATCGCCGACGGGATCATCGACAGGGAAGGCGTGGCCGGGCTGGCCGCCCGTCTCGGCTACAGCGAGCGGCAGGTGCATCGCCAGCTCGTCGCCGAGGTGGGCGCGGGACCGCAGGCCCTGGCCAGGACGCAGCGGGCGCAGACCGCCCGGATGTTGCTGGAGGCCGGCCACCTGCCGATCAGCGACGTGGCGTTCGCGGCCGGGTTCGCCAGCATCAGGCAGTTCAACGAGACGATCAGGCAGGTGTACGCGACGACGCCGAGCCGGCTCCGCCAGGCCGGGCTCCCGCACCAGTCTCCCGCTGGGCTCCAGGGATCCGCTCCCGCCGGGCTCCCGCACCAGTCTCCCGCCGTGCTTCAGGGAGCTGCTTCCGTCGCCCTTGGCCGTCCACCCGTCCGGCACCCCGGCGCCCTCACGGTGCGGCTCGTCTACCGCGCGCCCATGGACGTCGCCGCCCTCCTGCACTACCTGGGCACGAGGGCCATACCGGGCCTCGAACACTATTCGGGCGGCGCGTACAGCAGGTCGCTGGCACTCCCGCACGGGACGGGCGTCGTCACGCTGCGGCCAGGAGCCGGGCATGTGGTCTGCGAGCTCAGGCTGGACGACCTGAGGGATCTCGCCGCCGCCGTGCGGCGCTGTCGGCGGCTCCTCGACCTCGACGCCGACCAGGAGGCCATCGACGCCTTCCTCGGCGCGGACCCGCTGCTGGGGCCGCTCGTCGCGGCCCGGCCGGGGCTGCGGGTGCCCGGCTGCGTGGACCCTGAAGAAATGGCGTTCCGGGCCGCCACCCCTCGCGGGCACCTCGCCGACCTCGTCCACCGGTACGGCGAACGGCTCGCCACCCCGGCCGGCCCCGTCACCCATCTGTTCCCGCAGGCGAGTGCCCTGGCCGGCGGTGTCACGTTCCCGCTCGCGAGCGCCCCCGCCGGGCTGTCAGACGGCACCCTGCGTCACCTGGCCCGCGCGCTCGCCGACGGCACGATCAGGCTGGACGTGGGCTGCGATCCGCACCTCGCCGGCAAGCAGTTGTCGGACCTGCCGGGCATGAGCCGGTGGGCGGTGGCGTACATCCGGATGAGGGCCCTCGGCGATCCGGACGTGCTCCTGCCCGGCCTGCCCACCGCCGGTTCTGACCGCTGGCGCCCCTGGCGCTCCTACGCCACCCGGCATCTGACCGCTTCCCGCGGCTGAGTGCCGGCACCCGCACAACACATCGGCCGGCGTCAGGAAAGGCCGGGCCGTGCGGCTCGCCCAATAAATAGGTAGTGTTGATGTTCACTATCCATGAAGGGGCAACCCAATGTCGGAGCGGACCAGCCGATTGATCGTGCCGATCGTCGTCATCACCGGGGTCGCCACGACCGCGACCGCCGCCTACCTCGCCTACCGGCCAGAACCGCCGCCCGCCTCGCCCGCCGGGCTGACCTGGTCGGCGCCCGCCGTCGCCAGCCTCGGCCTGGTGCGGATCGACTACCAGCTCAACCGGTTGCCGCGCCTGGCCAGCAACCAGCTGGCCATCTGGGTCGAGGACGCGGCGGGGCGCTACGTGCGCACGCTGTTCGCCACCAGCTTCACGGCCAACGGCGGCTTCGTGCGCAGGCCCATGTCGCTGCCCCTGTGGCGTGAGTCGTCCGGCTGGGACGCGGCGGCCGACAGCGAGGTCAAGGCGGCCAGCCGCCCCGCCCAGGACAGCGGCAGGCAGAGCGTCTACTGGGACACCACCGACCGCAGCGGCAGACCGGTTCCCGCCGGGTCCTACACCTACCGCGTGGAGGGCAACGTGTTGTGGGAGAAGCGGGTGCTGTTCACCGGCGCCATCGAGGTCGGGGAGGCGCCGCACGCCTCGCGGCCGCGAGTGGAGTTCCTCCCGGTGGCGACGGGGCAGGAGCCGGCGCTGGTCGCCGACATCAACGCGAGCTTCATCCCGGGCGAGCGGCTGCCGTCCGGCGCCGTCACGACGTTCACGAGGGGATCCTGACATGAGGGTCTTACGCGAGCGGATCATGGGCACCGACCTCCTGCTCGTGCTGCCGCCGCAGGAGCAGGCCGCGGTGCTGACCTGGCTGCGCGACGTGGAGCGGACCTTCAGCCGGTTCGACCCGGCCAGCGACACCAGCCGGGTGAACGCGGGCGGCCCCGTCGTGGTCTCCGAGCTGTTCCTGACGGTGCTGGACGAGGCGGTCGGCCACTTCGGCGCGACCGGCGGGCTGTTCAACCCCTTCCTCGGCGCCGAGCTCGTCCGGATCGGCTACGCGAGCGACTTCGCGCTGGTGGGGACGCCCGAGGTGGCAGCGACGCCCGTCCCCGCCGGCGTGCCTTCGGTCCATCTCGACCACGACCGCCGCGCGGTGACGCTCTCGCCCGGCCTCGCGGTCGACCTCGGCGGGTTCGTGAAGGGGTGGAGCGTGCAGCGGGCCGCGGAGGCCGCGCGCGTGCCGTACGGGATGATCGACGCGGGCGGTGACCTGGTCGCCTGGCGGCCGGAGGGCGGCCCGCCCTGGCGGGTCGGGGTCGAGCACCCGCTGCGCGAGCGGCCGGCCGGCGTGCTGGAGCTGGCGGCGGGCACGACGGCGGTGGCCACCAGCAGCGTCGTGCGGCGAAGCTGGCGCGACCGGACGGGCGCCGGGCTGCACCACATCATCGACCCGCGCACCGGCGGCCCGGCCGATTCCGACTGCGTGCAGGCCACCGTCATGACCGCGGATCTGGCGGCGGCCGAGGTCTGCGCCACCTGCCTGATCCTGCTCGGCACCCGGGAGGGGCCGGAGTGGCTGGCCGGGCAGGACCCGGCCGCGGAGTGGATCACCGTGGACCGCGACGGCCGGGTGCGCTCGTCGGTGGCGCTCGCATGACGCGGGTCGTGGTCGCGGGCGTCGTCTCATTCCTGCCGCTGCTTCCCCTGGCGCTGCGCGCCTCCGACCTCGGCGACGTGGCCGGCCTGGCCGGGATGGCCGGCGCGATCGTGATGTGGTGGCAGGTGCTGCTCGGCGTCCGGCAGATCGCCCACCGGATGGGGGACGACCGGCTGGCGTCGGTGTCGCTGCACCGGTGGCTGGGCGGCTGCGGGACGTTCCTCGTGCTGCTGCATCCGCTGCTGGAGACCGTCGTCGACCGGCAGACCTGGGCCTACATCCTGGTGCCCGACTTCACGTGGGCGGAGTCGGCGTACGCCTCGCTGGGCCGCGTGGCCTTCCTCATGTTCCTGGCACTCTGGCTGACCAGCACGCTGGCGCGCTACGTGATCAGGCACCGCGCCTGGCGCTACACGCACTACCTGTCCTATCCGCTGCTGACGCTGGTGTTCGTGCACTCCTGGGGCCTGGGCTCCTACCTCGGGGAGACGCCGTGGCTGATGGCGTACTGGCTGGCGTTGTTCGCGGTGTTCGCCGGGGTGGTGGGCCGGCGGTTGTCGGTGCGCGCCTGGGCGCTGCCCTACCGGCTGACCCGGGTGGAACGGTTGTCGCCGACGGTCCGCGCCTACACGGTCGAGCCGCTGGGCCGCCGGGTCAGGCCCCTTCCCGGGCAGTTCTGCTATTTACGCACCGGGCTCACCAGCCGCGCCCACCCCTTCAGCGTCGTACGCGGTGGAGCCCGGCTCACCTTCGCCGTCAAGGACGCCGGCCGCTTCACCGAACGGCTGCGCGGCCTCGCCCCCGGCGCGATCGTCTACCTCGACGGGCCCTACGGCACCTTCACCCGCGAGGCCCAGAACGGCGCGCACCGGCCGGCGGTGCTGATCGCCGGCGGCATCGGCGTGACCCCCTTCGTGGAGCTGGCGCGCCAGAACGGCGACCTGTCGCTCGTCCACGTGGTGGCCTCGCCGCAGGAGGCGGTCTTCGGCGCGGAGCTGCGCGACAGTCTCGGCGACGGCTACCAGGAGGTGGTGCGCCCGGCCCGGCCCGCCATCCGGGTCACCCCCGGCGCCCGCTACTTCATCTGCGGCAGCCCCCGCTTCGTCGAGACGACGACCGCGGGCCTGCGGGGCAGCGGCGCCCGCAGGGACCAGTTGTTCACCGAGCGGTTCGACTGCTGATCGGCGGGCGAGTGCTCGGCGTCGGAGAGTATCCGGTGCTGCAGCCGCCTGGCCTCCGCCGACGGCTCCAGCCCGAGCTCCTCATCGAGGATCCTGCGCAGCTCGTGGTAGGCGACCAGCGCCTCGCCCCGACGCCCCGACCGGCACAGACATTCGATGAGACGCAGGTGGTACCACTCGTTGAGCGGATTGAGCGCGATCAGCGTACGCAACTCCGCCACCAGCTCCCGATGGTGGCCGAGTCGCAGGTCCGCCTCCAGCCGCAACTCGACGGCGCGGTTGCGGATCTCCTCCAGGTAGGTGAGATGCCGGGCCACGACCGGCCCGGGGGTGACGTTGGCCAGGGCGCGCCCCCGCCACAGGTTCAGCCCGTCACGCAGCCGCCGCGACGCCTGCTCGGCGGCGCCGGAGGTCATGAGCTGGCGGCCCTCGGCGACGAAGCCGGAGAACACCTCCGCGTCGAGCTGCCCCGGCCCCACCCGCAGCAGATATCCGGTCGGCTCGGTGACCAGCATGCCCGCCACCGCGTGCGTGGCCGGGTGGGCGGCCAGCGCCGAGCGCAGGTTGTAGACGTGGGTGCGGATCGCGCCCACTCCTCCGCCGCGACCCTCCCACAGCTCCTCGGCGAACGTCTCCACATCGACGACCTCGTTGGCACGCAACAGCAGCAGGGCCAGGACCTGGCGTGCCTTGCGCCCTTTGGGCAAGGATGACCCTGCGCCTGTGCGCACTTCCAGCGGACCGAGAACATTGAATGTGATCATCACGTGTTCTTCCGTCAGGTGCGTACTCTCGAGAGAGAGCCCGTTCTGTCGGATGGTACGACGACGACCCCCGCCCATCCGGGTCCCCGGCGGCGGACGCTGCCCCAAAGCGGAAGGGGCATGTGTCATAGGTGGTATAAGGCGGGCCGTAAGAACCGGGCGCTGTCACCCTTGGCTGGAGTCGGGCCGCGCGACCCCAGACCTACGGTAGCGCGGTGGACACCGAGAAGATCCCTTTGCCCGTCCTGGTCGTGGGCGCCGGCCCCACCGGACTGGCCCTCGCGACCGAGCTACGCAGGCAGGGCATCACCTGCCGGATCATCGACCGTTCCCTCGACAGGCCCGCCCACCAGGCCAGGGCGGTGGCCATGTGGCCGGGCGCCCTGGACGTCCTGGCACGGCACGGCACCGCCGCCGACGTGATCGACGCGGGTGTGCGCATGACCGCCGCCCGCTACTGGTCGGGCGCCAGGAACGTGGCGACCGTGCGCCTCGGCGACTGGCGCAACGGCGGCCCGACCATGCTGGGGATCACCCAGCCCGCCGTCGAATCCGTCATGATCGCGAAGCTGCGCGAGCTCGGCGTGGCGGTGGAGTGGCGTACCGAGCTCGTCGGGCTCACCGACCACGGCGACCGCGTCGACGTACGGCTCGACGGCCCCGGCGGGCTGGAGGAGCTCAGCGTCGCCTGGGTGGTCGGCTGCGACGGCGCGCACAGCAGCGTGCGCGAGTTGTCCGGAATCCCCTTCGCGGGCCGTACGTACACGCAGAGCTTCATCCTCGGCGACGGCGCGGTGTCAGGGCCCGTTCCGAGCGGCGAGGCGCACTACCACCTGCACCCGGACGGCGTGCTCGTGCTGGTGTCGCTGCCGGGCGGCGAGCTGCGCGTGTTCGCCGACGCCACCACGGCCGGCGCGCTCGACACCGCGCCCGGGGTCGAGGACCTGCAGCGGCTCGCCGACGAGCGGGCCCCCTACCGGCTGGAGATCAAGGACCTGCGGTGGAGCACCCGCTTCCCCGTGCACATGCGCCAGGCGGCCGCCTACCGCTCCGGCCGCTGCCTGCTGGCCGGCGACGCCGCCCACGTGCACAGCCCGGCGGGCGGCCAGGGGCTCAACACCGGCATCCAGGACGCCGCCAACCTGGGCTGGAAGCTCGCCCTGATCCTGAACGGGCACGGCGACGCCGAGCAGCTCCTGGACAGCTACGAGGCCGAGCGCTCGCCCGTGGCCGCGCAGGTGCTGCGCGCCGCGCACCAGCAGACGCGGCTGTGGACCGTGCGCTCACCGGTCGCCCGCTTCCTGCGTGACACGCTGCTCGGCCTGCTCGGCTCCGCCGGGCTGCTGGAGCGCCGCTTCGTGCCCGCCCTGACCCAGGACGACCTCGACTACAGCAAGAGCCCGGTGGTCGGATCGCGTGGCGGTCGCCGCGCGATCGGCGCCCGCGGGCTGCCCGACGTCACCGTGACCCCGCTGCGCGGCGGCGACCCTGTGCTGCTCAGCAGCCTGCTGGCCGACCCGCGGCACACCCTGCTGGTCATGCCGGGCATGGACCCGCTCACGCTGCTGCCGGATCTGGAGCCGCTGTCCGACCGGGTCGTGCCGCGCGTGCTGGTGTCCAAGGGCAGCGCGTACGGGGAGCCGTACCGGGTGCCGGGCGGCTTCGCGGCGCAGGGCCCGTTGCGCGGCGCGAAGCTCATCCTGGTCCGCCCCGACGGCTACGTCGCCGACGCCGTCACCGACGGCGACGTCGCCCGGCTCATCGCGCCCCTGACGGCCGAGGGGAGTTCCCCCCGTGTGCGCGCCTGAGACGATCATGGCCGCGCTGGAGGGCGCGCCCGAGCCCGAGCCGGCCTGCGCCAGACGGCAACTCCTGCGCGGCGGACTGGCCGGGCTGTTCGGCGCCGCGGCCCTGGCCGTCCTGCCCCAGCAGGCGGAGGCGGCCACCGGGCTGCGCGCGGGCAGGGTCCTGGACCTGACGCACCCGCTCAGCCCCGACTTCCCGGTCTTCGAGATGTACGTCCGCAAGCCCGCGCGCCGCCAGGTCATGTTCGAGGAGGTGATCGGGTTCAACACCGCAGAGTGGACGATCAACGAGCACACCGGGACGCACATGGACGTGCCCGCGCACTCCAAGAAGGGCCTGGCCACCGTCGACCAGGTGCGGCCCGAGGACCTCGTCGTCCCGCTGTGCGTCGTGCGCATCGGCGAGCGCGCCGCCCGCGACAACATCACCGAGCTCACCGTCAAGGACCTGCGCGAATGGGAGCGCAAGAACGGGCCCATCCCCGAGCGCGCCTTCGTCGCCTCCGACAGCGGCTGGTACAAGCGGGTCGGCGACCCCGACGCCTACCTGCAGTTCGACCCGCTCGCCCAGGTGATGCGCTTTCCCGGCATCAGCCCTGAGGCCGCCGACTTCCTGATCAACCAGCGCTCCATCGTCGGGTTCGGCACCGACACCAGCAGCCTGGACGTCGGCACCCGGCGCGAGCCCCTCGTCCACCGGATGTTGCTGACCACGGGCAGGTACGGGATAGAGAACCTGGCCGCCCTCGACACCGTGCCCGATCGCGGCGCGCAACTGGTCGTGGGAGCGGCGAAGCTACGCGGGGGGTTCGGCGCGCCCGTGCGGGCGCTCGCGCTGTTGTGAGCGAGCGGGCGAGGAGGTCATGACGCGACCAGCACGGTCAGCGGAATGACCTCCTCGCCCGCGTTTCCGCGTACGCGGACGGCGACCTCCCACACCCCGCTCATCGGGAACAGGTCGCCCACCGCGCGGAAATGGCCGGGCTCCACGCGCTGGGCCGCCTCCTCCGGGGTGGCGTGGCCCATCTGCGGCATCGTGGCCGACACGACGACCTCGTCCGCGCCGCCCCGGTCCACGACGATGTCGGCCGTGCCGGTCCCGTCGATGGTGAGGGTGACGGCATAGCGCGTGCCCGCGCCGTGCGCCGTCACCGGCCCCGGCCGCACGAGGCAGCCGACGACGACGGTCATGGCCGCCGCGACCAGGCAGGCCGCGGCCAGGATGCGTCTCATCACGTGTCGCTCTCCGTCCCGACCGTGATGGTGAAGGGCACGGTCTCGATCGTGGAGTCCCTGGCGTACTGCGCCCAGGCGAAGTACGTGCCGGGGGCGGGGAAGCTGAAGGTGAAGGTCAGCGCCGACGTGCGGGTGGGTGTGGCGTGCAGGTGGCCCAGGAAGGCGCCCTTCCTGTCGCGCACGATCAGGTGGCCGGGCATGCCGAGCCAGGGCTGGAGGCGGCCGGTCACGGGGATCTCGATCGTCGTGGGCCGGCCTGCCACCGGCCGCGCCGGCACGATCACCGGCACCACGGAGGACACGGCACGCGTCGCTTCGCCCGCGGACGTGCCGGTGACGGTGAACTCACCGGCGACGAGCTGGCCGCCGGAATCGGTGCGCTCCAGCTCGGCGTGGGCGAGGTAGCGGCCGGGCCGGTCGGCGCGCAGTCGTACCGCGAGCCGGCCAGGGGCGAGCCTGACGGGGTGGAGGTGGCGGAAGTACGTGCCGTCCTCGCTGGTCACCACCACGTGGGCCATGGCCTCGTGATGGAGGACGAGGTCGTCGGCCGGGCGTCCAGTGGACCCGTCCACCAGGTCCATCAGGAGCGTGAACTCCGCCCCTGCCGCCGGCCGTGCCGGCTGCGTGCCGAAGGTCGCCATCAGGTACGGCCTCCCGCCCACGCCGTTCTGGGCCGGCAGCTCAGGAGCGGCGCCCTCCGGCACGGGCAGAGGGAGCTGCGGCGAGACCACCGCCACGGTGAGCGCCACCACCCCCGCCACCGCACCGGCGCGGACGGCCATGGCGGGACCCCGTCTCGACATCCCGCCCGTCAGCAGCCCGGCCACCACCAGGATCCCGGCCACGTAGAAGCCGCCGTGGATGACCAGCTCCCACGGCGACGTCGCCGGAACCAGGACGCGGACCGGCAAGAGGGATCGCTCCCCGGGCGTGCGCACCTCCAGCTCGTACGGCCCCGCCCGGTAGACCTGCATGCTCGTCCGATAAGGGCCCACCCGGCCCGCCACCAGCCGCATCGACGCGTGGACCGTCCGCCCGGTCTCGGTGGACCGCAGCGTCAGCTCGATCGGCAGGTCGGGGACCGGGCGGAACGCCTCGATCTCCACCACGGCGGGCGCCGGCGTCCTGCTGACGCCCCGCACCGTGATGGTCAGCTCGGCGCCGGCGATCGTCTGGGCGATCCGCAGATCCGCTCCCGGGGCGACCACGTGCGCGCCGGCCGGCACCGGCCACAGCACGAGGAGCAAGAGCAGCAGGAGGAGCGGAATCCGCATCAGGGCAGGTAGCGCTTCAGGAAGGCGCGCTCGTGCACGGTGAAGCGCCGCGGCTTGGCGGTGTGCGGGTCGAAGGCCATGATGATCGAGCGGGCCTCGGCGAACACCCCGTCGTCGGAGCAGATCTCCGCGGCCAGCTCGCAGCTCACCCGGTTGATCTTGGTCACCCACGACTCGATCCGCACCATGCCGTGCCGGAACCTGAGCGGCCTGCGGTAGTCCACCTCGTGCCGGACGATGGCGACACCCACCGCGGGCAGCCCGCTGCGGTCCTCCGGCGGCGCGCCCGCGTAGTCGAGGAAGAGGGCGATCCTGGCGTCCTCCAGGTACTCCAGGAAGCGCACGTTGTTGACGTGGCCGTGGGCGTCGATGTCGGAGAAGCGCACCTGGCGGTGGTAGACGTGCCGCTTGGGGATGTGCCGCACCTCGATGGGCCGGGCGGGGGCCGTCATCTGGGCGACGGCATCGGTCATCAGACTCTTGATCGCGTGGGTGTCCATGGTGCTCCCGGTCGTTGAAGTGAAGGTCGTCGGGTGGTCATGGAGCGGAAGGGGATCAGGGTGAGCAGCGCCACCACGGCCACGCCGAGTCCGGGAAGGAGCGCGGTGCCCATTCCGGTTCGCGAGAAGTCCGTGGCCGCCCAGAGGGTGGAGGCCAGGGTGGCGCCGAGGATGTAGCCGAGGCCGCGGGTGAGCTGGAGGTGACGGGCCGACCGGTCGGGTGAGCCGCCGGCCATGATCAAGGAGTGGGACGTGCCGCCGTACAGGCCCATTCCCGCGCCGACCAGCGCGAGGCGGAGTGCCACCTCGGCGGCCGACCACGTGGGGGACAGGGGCAGCAGGAGCGCCACCCCCGCGGCGGCCAGGACGGCGCCGGCCAGGGCGACGGCGCGTGGCCCGAACCGGCCGGCCAGGCGGGCGCCGGCCGCACCGGCGACCATGAGCCCGAGGGGCAGGCCGAGCACGGTCAGGCCCACCAGCGGCAGCGCCGCCTGCTGCACCTGGCCCTGGAACAGGAAGAACGGGCACAACACGACCACCAGTGCGTCCAGCGTGGCCAGCATCATGACGGCGAGCAGAGCGGGCACACGCGAAGGCGGCTCCATCCGCTCGAAGAGGCCCGGCGAGGTGACAGCGAGCGCGCCGGAAGCCGGTGAGGTGATAGCCGATGGGCTGGGAGTCGATGGGGTGAGAGCCGATGGGCTGGGAGCCGATGGGCTCGGAGTCGACGGGGTGAGAGCCTGCGCGCCGGGAGTCGATGGAGTGGAGGAGAGGACGTGGGCGGTGGGGGCGGGCGCGTTGGGAGTCGTCGGGGCGGGGGCGAGCATGTCGGGGACTCGGGCGGTGAGGGCGAGGAGGCAGAGGGGGACCGGCAGGAGGAGCAGGCCGCGCCAGCCGAGCGGGCTGACCAGCCCGCCGCCCGCCGCCGCCCCGATGAACCCGCCGAGCGTGGCGCAGACCGCCGCCACCGCGAGCCCGCCGGCCCTGGGGCCGGGCCCGGACACCGCCAGGACGGCGGCCAGGACCATGAGCAGGGCGGCGAAGGCACCCAGCAGGACCCGCCCGGCGAGCAATGTGACGATCTCCGGGGCCAGGGCGCACAGCCCGGAGGCCACCCCGAACCCGGCGACGCCCAGCAGCAGCGCCCGCCGCCGGTCCAGCCGCTCCTGCAGCCGCCCCACGACGGGGACGAACAGGGCGGCGGCGAGCGCGTACCCGAGGACGACCCAGCGGCTGACCGCCGTCGTCGTGCCGAGGTCGCCTTCGACGGCGGGCAGGACGACGTTCCCCGCGCTGAGGTTCAGCGTCAGGGCGAAGGTGATCAGACCGGCCGCCACGACCGGGGAGCGCAGGTTGATCATGACGGGTACGGCCCGAGCTCGATGCCCGCCGTCGCGAGCCGCTTGCCGTACTGGTGCAGCTCCAGCGCGACGTTGACGCGCCCGTCCACGGCCCCGGTGATCTCCGCCGAGCACTCCAGCAGCGCGCCGAACTCGCCGAAGGAGCCGAAGGTCGTCGAGCAGCCGAGCACCGCGGCTGAGGGCGAGTCCAGCGCCCCGGCCCGGCACGCGGCGACCACCGCCGACTGCCGGAACCCCTCGACGATGAACGGTCCCGGCACGTGGTCGTAGGCGTGGTCGAAGTAGGACGGATGGGTGGTGTCGATCACGTACGGGAAGCGCTCGCCGTCACCGATGACCACGTTGCGCCGGTCGCGCCGCCCGACGAGCGCCGGGTCCAGCGGCGTGGGCGCGACGGCGGCCGGATCCGGCGCGGGCTTCTTGGCGATCTGGAACTCGCGCAGCGCCGCGAAGTCCTCCCGCCCGAAGAAGACCACGTCGCCGCTGAAGCTCATGGCGGTGGCCGAGCCGATCGTCAGCTCCCCGGAAAGCGCCATGTCGCCGAAGTCGCCGACAGGCGCGGACTTGCCGCTCACCCGGTACCGCAGGACGCCCTGCAGCGGCGAGCTCTCGTCGTCCCGGTACGCGGCCAGGTCGTGCACGCGGAACTGCCAGCGCAGCAGGCTGAACGGCAGCCCGACCGGCACCCCGAAGTAGCGGTGCAACACGACGAACGACCCCTGCCGGGCCGCCTCCGCAGTGGAGAACGGGTCATGGAAGGGGACGAGCCGGTCGAACCAGAGGCTGTGCGCCCGCGGCACCTGTACGGCCACCAGATGGTCGCCGTCGGCCCCCGGCGCGGAGTCGGTGACGAACACCTCGCCCACGGCCTGCCGGTGGGCCAGGGCGCGCGGGACGGTCTGGTCGAAGGTCAGCTTCTCGTACGGGTCAGAGGTCAAAACGGACTCCTCGTGAGTACGTGGCTGGGCGTAAGGCGTCGCCAGAGCGTGTCCAGCACCTCGCGCTCGGCGGCGTCGAGGTAGAAGTGGCCGCCGGGGAAACGTACGGACGTGAAGTTCCCGCTGGTGTGGCGGCCCCAGGCGGACAGCTCGGCTGCTGAGACGGTCGGGTCGTCCACGCCGCCGAGCGCCGTGATCGGGCACGACAGCGGCGGCCCGGGACGGAAGACGTAGGAGACGGCCAGCTCCAGGTCGGCGCGCAGGACGGGCGCGAAGAGCCGCAGCAGGTCGGGCGAGGCGCGCAGCGCCCCGGGGATGCCCTGGTAGACGCGATCGACGGCGTCGATCAGCTCCTCGTCGCCGTCGGGTAGCGTCAGCGGGTACGGCGTGGCGGGCGTGGCGCGGGCGGAGACCACGAGGTGCTCGGGCGCCCGCCCCGCCAGGGTCAGCGAGCGCGTCACCTCGAAGGCCAGCAGCGCGCCGAGACTGTGCCCGAACAGCGCCACCGGCCCCGGCACGTGGTCGAGCACGGCGTCGGTGATCTCGGCGACGAGCGGGCTCCACCGCCGGGCGAACGGCTCGCCCGCCCGGGTGGCGCGGCCGGGCAGCGTCGCCCCCCACACCTCCACGTCCGGGGCCAGGCCGGTGATCCAGCGGCGGAACATCCCCGGCTGCCCTCCGGAGTGCGGGAAGCACACCAGGCGCAGCGCGGCGGCCGGGTTCTCGCCGAGGCAGGCCAACGCGGTCATCAGCTCTCCTTCGCGATCATGGTGGCCAGGTCGAGTGCCGTGCCGCCGTGCATGACGCGCAGCAGTGCCTGGAGCGGCACCGAGACGCCGAGCTCGCTCTCCGCCTGGCCCTTCAGCTCGACGATCACCAGGGATTCCAGGTTGAAGTCGGCCAGCGGCCGGTCCGGGGGCACCTGCTCCACGTCGTCGAGGCCGAGGGCGTCGGCGATGCGGCGCCGTACGAACAGGGCGATCGTGTCGGCGCGTTCAGCCAGCGGGACGGTCGCGGCCAGGTCGGCCCGCTGAGGGGCCTCGCCCAGCCAGTGGCGGCGCCGCTGCCAGGGATAGGCGGGCAGCGGCACGCCGGCGGGCGCCTCACCCAGCACGGCCGCCCAGTCCACCTCCAGCCCGGCGCGGTAGAGGTCGGCCAGCGAGCGGTCGAGCGTGTCGGCGGCCGGCCGGCCGCGGCGCAGGCTGCCCACGGCCCGGTAGCGGACGCCGGCCTCCTCCAGCGTCTCGCCGAGGTCGCGCAGCAGGACCGGGTGCGGGCCGATCTCCACGAAGACCGTCACGCCCGTGGCGGCGATCGCGGAGACGGCGGGGGAGAAGCGCACCGCGTCACGCAGGTTGCGTCCCCAGTGCGCCGCGTTGAGGTGTTCCGTGTCGATCAGGGCGCCGGTCACGGTCGAGTACATCGGCACCGTGCCCCGGCCGGGCCGCAGGTGCGCCAGTTCGGCGGCCAGCAGCTCGTCCTGGCCGTCCAGCATGGGGCTGTGGAAGCCGTAGCGGGCGGGCAGCCTGCGTACGGTCGCGCCGAGCCGTTCCGCTTGGGAGCAGAGGGCCACCACGGCCTGCCGCTCGCCGGAGACCACGGTGGAGCGCGGCCCGTTCACCGCGCCGATGCCGACCCGGTCGGAGCCGATCAGCGCGCGTACCCGGTCGGGCGGCAGCGCGATGCTCGCCATCGCGCCGCCCGCCGCGCCCTCCTCGGTCCGCCGTGCCCGGCGCAGCAGCAGGTCGAACGTCTGGGCGCGGGTCAGCGCGCCGGCCGCGCACGCGGCGACGACCTCGCCCATGCTGTGGCCGGTGACCGCCGACGGCTCGACCCCCCAGGACCGCCACAGGGCGGCCAGCCCGAGCTGGAGCGCGCCGATCGCGACCTGCGCGACCTCCGTCTCGGCCAGGCGGTCGCCGTCGGTGAGCTGCTCCAGTACGGACCAGCCGGCCAGCTCGCGGACGACGGCGTCGCATTCGGCCACCTCCGCCGCCACCACCGGCTCGCGCCGCAGCAGCTCGGCGCCCATGCCGGGCCACTGCGAACCCTGGCCGCTGAAGACGAACGCCACCCGGGGCGGCCTGGCCGGTATGGCGCCGCGGCCGCCCTCCACCTCGCCCAGCCGGGTCACGAGCTCGGCCGGGTCCTCGGCGGTCAGGCACAGCCCGTAGGCCATGTGCGTGCGCCGCGTCCCGGCCGCCGCGCACACGGCCGCCGCCTGCTCGGCGTCGCACCCGGCCAGGCGGTCGGCGTACGCCCTGGCCAGCGCGACCAGCGCGGCCGGGTCACGGGCCGACAGCGGCAGCACGAGCTTGCCCAAGGCACCATCGGCCTCGGGTGAAGCGGGCGGCGCCTGCAGGATCGCGTGGGCGTTGGCGCCGCCGAAGCCGAACGAGCTGACCGCCGCCAGCGGCGCGTGCTCCTCGCGGGCCAGGCCGGTGAGCTCGGCCGGCGCCGCCAGCCTGCTGCCCGCCAGGTCGATCTCCGGGTTGAGGCGGCGCAGGTGCACGTTGGGCGGCACCTGCTCGTGCTCCAGCACCAGCATGGCCTTGATCAGGCCAGTGACGCCCGCCGCGGCCTCCTGGTGGCCGAAGTTCGTCTTCACCGAGCCGAGGGCGCACGGCAGCGAGCCGCCGCCGTACACCTCGCGCAGCGCCTCCACCTCGATCGGGTCGCCCAGCGGCGTACCCGTCCCGTGCGCCTCGATGTAGGTGACCTCCTCCGGCCGCACGCCCGCGTCGTCGAGAGCGCTGCGCAGCAGGTCCGCCTGGGCCCGGGGGTTGGGCGCGGTCAGGCCGTTGGTACGGCCGTCGTGGTTGGCCGCCGTGCCGCGGATCACGGCGCGCACGCGCCCGCCCATCCGGCGATCCGCGGCCAGCGACTCGCGGGTCAGGACGAGGACGCCGCACCCCTCGGCGCGGATGATCCCGTCGGCCGCGGCGTCGAACGTACGGCACCGCCCGCCAGGCGCCATCGGCAGCACCTTCTCGGTGACCAGCGTGGAGATGGGATTGAGGATGACGTTGACGCCGCCGGCCAGCGCGATGTCGCAGTCGCCCTGGCGCAGCGCGCGTACCGCGAGGTGGACGGCCATCAGTGAGGAGGAGCAGGCGGTGTCCACGGCCATGCTCGGGCCGCGCAGGTCCAGGAGGTAGGACAGGCGGTTGGCCAGCACGCTGTGCGCGCCGCCCGGGGCCGTGTAGGTGTTGATCGTGGCCGGCTCGTCGTACTGGAGGGTGAGGTAGTCGCTGTTGTAGACGCCCAGGAACACCCCGGTGCGGGTGCGCTGAAGCGTCTCCAGCGGCAGCCCGGCGTCCTCCATCGCCTCCCAGGCGACTTCCAGTGCGAGCCGCTGCTGCGGGTCCATCTTGGCCGCCTCGGCGGCCGAGATGCCGAAGAAGGCGGCGTCGAAGCCGTCCACGTCGGTCAGCAGCCCGGCCCACCGGCCGTTCTCGGGCCGGTCGGCGGGCTTGGGGCGGTGGCCGTCCAGCGTGTCGACCGACGGCGTGACCGCGTCCACGCCGTCGCGCAGCAGGTCCCAGTACGCCTCTAAGTCCGCCACGTCGCCCGGCAGGCGTACCCCGGCGCCGAGCACCGCTATCGGCTCGCGGGCCGCGCGCTCGGCGGCGGCCAGACGGGCCCGGGTCTCGCGCAGTTGCACCAGGGCGCGCTCTAGAAGTTTGCGCTGGTCAGTCATGCCGTCCCCCCCTTCAGATCGAGTTCCTCGGTCAGCAACGCGGCCAGCTCCTCGTCGTCGAGCCCGCTCAGATCAGCGGGTACGTCCGGCTCTTCCCGCGTCTGTGCGGGTTGCGGGTCGCCGAGCCGCTGGGCCAGGCCGTCGGCCAGCGCCTCCACGGTCGGGAAGGTGTAGACGACGGTGGCCGACAGCCGCAGGTCCAGCCCCGTCTCCAGCCGGGTACGCAGCTCCATCGCCATCAGCGAGTCGAAGCCGAGCTCCTGCAGCGGCACGGAGGTGTCCACGCTCTCGGGGCCCCTCCCCAGGACGCCGCCGACCTGCTCCAGCAGGAAGCGCCGCAGCACGTCCAACCGGCCCGCCGCGCCGGTGGCGGCCAGGGCGGCCGTCCGTACGGCGCCGCGTTCCGCTCCCGTGGCCGGCCTGTCGGCGCTCACCTGGCCCGCCAGCATGCGCGCGAGATCGGGACCGAGCCCGGCCCTGCCGAACGCCGCCCAGTCGAACGCCGCCGCCACCAGGTGCCGCCGGCCGCTGCCGAGCGCCTCCTCCAGCAGGTCCAGCGCGACCTCGGGCGACAACGGCGGCAGGCCGCGCGCGGCGAGCCGGTCGACGCCGCCCGCCTCCACGGCCAGGCCGGTGCCCGACCAGGTGCCCCAGTCGATGCTCTGCGCGGGCAGGCCGAGGTCCGCGCGGTGCTCGGCCAGGGCGTCCAGGAAGGTGTTGGCCGCCGCGTACGCACCCTGGCCCGGCGAGCCGAACAGGCCGGCGAGCGAGGAGAACAGCACGAAGTGCTCCACCGGCAGGCTCGTCGTCAGCGTGTGCAGGTTCCAGGCGCCGGCTGCCTTGCCCGCCAGCGCCCTGTGCAGGAGGTCGTCGTCGATCGTGGTGATCAGCGCGTCCTCCAGGACCCCCGCCAGGTGGAACACCCCGGCGAGGTCCGCGGGAAGCGCCCCGGCGAGCTGTTCCGCGTCGGCCAGGTCGACCTGTTCGACACGGACCTCCGCTCCCGCCGCCCGCAGCTCGTCCAGCGCCGCCCGCGCCCGCGGGCCGGGCGAGGTGCGACCGGCCAGTACGAGCCTGCGCGCGCCCTTCCCCACCAGCCAGCGCGCGACGTGCAGGCCGAGGGCGCCGAGCCCTCCGGTGATCAGGTACGGACGGTCAGCCCTCACAGGCACCGACCCAACTGTCAGCCCGCCGTCCGCGCGGCCCTCCGGCGTGCCGGTCAGCCCGCCGTCCATACGGCCTTCCGGCACGCCGTTCATGCGGCCTTCCGGCACGCCGTTCATGCGGCCTTCCGGCATGCCGTCCATGCGGCCATCGGGCACGCTGGGCAGTTCGCTCTCGGCCGGGGCCGGTACGAGCTTGGGCTCGAGCAGACCGCCGTCGCGTACGCGCAGCTGTCCCGGGGTGTCCTGTGCGCGCAGCGCCGCCACCAGGGCGTCGAGGTCGGCACGCGTGGGTGAGCCGGGCAGGTCCGCCACTGCGGCGGCCAGCTCGGGATGCTCATTGGCGATCACCCGGCCGAGGCCCCAGACGACGGATCCGGCCGGGTTCGCCGTCAGCAGCCACAGACGGGGAGGCTGCCCGCGCCACGTCCTGAGGATCAGGTCACGAACCAGCCGCAGCGTCCCCGCCGCGTGCCGGCCCAGCGCCGCCGCCGCGTGCTCGCTCAACGCTCCCACCGCGTGCTCGGGCAACGCTCCGGCGCCCTCCGCACGGTCGTCCGCTACGTCGCGCAGTTCCGCACGGTTGTCCGGTACGTCGCGCAGTTCCGCGCGGTCGGGTGGCGTGCCGGGCAGGTCGTTCGCGGACGTGGCGCGGGTGTCCAGGACGCCGCGTAGTCCGCCGTACCGGGTCTCCGCCTGCTCCAGCAGGTCGTCGAGCGGCCGGTCCCCGGTGGCGAGGAGGTAAGGCTCGCCCGCCGCGGCGAGTCGTTCCGCCAGCCGGGCACCCACCGAGGCGGGAGACTCCGGCTCGGTCAGCACCAGCCAGCCGCCCCGGCCTGTGACGGCGGGTCCGGCGGTCAGGGGCTGCCAGCGCAGCGTGTAGAGCCTGCCGTCCTCGGCGGGACGGCGTCGGATCAGGCGGATGCGCAGGCCCGACACCGCCCAGACCGGCTCGCCCGCCTCCGACGTCACGGTGACGTCGGCGACCAGCTCGCGCGTGCCGAGTTCGCGGATGACGGCGTGTGCCCGGCCCCGCGATACGGCCTCGCCGCCGCGCGACCACACGCGCCCGGCCCCGGCGGGCAGAGGGAGCACCCCGGAGGAGAGGGCGCCGCCCGCCGCCGCCGCGACCGTGTGGAAGCAGGCGTCGAGCAGGGCGGGATGCAGCGGAGAAAGACCGCTGTCCAGCCCGTCCGGCAGGCGGAACGTCCCCACCGCCTCCCGGTCGCCGGTACGCAGCTCGGTCAGCCCGCGAAAGCGCGGCCCGTAGGCCAGCCCGGCCGCCGCCAGCCGCTCGTACAACTCGGCGACCGGCACGCCGCCTGGCAGGTCACGGGGGGCCACCAGGGAGGGGTGGACGGCGTCCTCGACGACGGTGCCGCGGGCGTGGACGACCGGGCCGCCGCCGCGGTCGGAGGTGATCACGAAGGAACGCCGCCCCGGCCCCGACGGGACCATGGCGAGCTGGAGCCCGGCCTCACCGTCGGCCGGGCAGGGGTGCTCGAAGGTCACATCCTCCAGCACCACACTCCCCGAACCCGCGCTCTGGGCGGCTCCGGGACCCGGTCCCGCGCCTTGGGCGGCTCCGGAGGCCGGCCCCGCGGCCTGGGCGGCTGCCGCCAGCCAGTACGCGCCCGGGACCAGCGGCACGCCGTCGGCGACGTGGTCGGCGAGTTCCGGTGCGCCGCCGGGCAGCAGGGGCCACAGGCGGAGGGCCGGCTCGGCGCCCACCTTGATCCGGGAGCCCAGCAGCGCGCCCCCGGAGGCGGGCGGGACGGCCGCGCCGGGGGTGGCGCGGAGCAGGGGGAAGCGCTGCCGGTCCCATCCGTGGGGCGGCAGGGGGACATGGACGGCGCCGGCGTACAGGGCGTCCCATGCGATGTCGGCGCCGGTCGCGTACAGGGAACCGAGGGCGCTGAGCAGGGCGCGGGCCTCGTGCTCGTCGCGGCGTACCGAGGAGATGATCGTGACAGGACGGCCGAGGTGGACGGAGAGTTCGGCGATCGAGCGGGTGAGCACCGGGTGCGGCGCCACCTCCACGAACACCTCGTGCCCGGCCGCGATGAGCTGCTCCAGCGCGGGCGAGAAGAGCACGGGCTCGCGGACGTTCCGCTTCCAGTAGGCGGGGCCGAGCTCGGGGCCGGCCGCGGGCTCCGCGGTGACCGTCGAGTACAAGGGCGTGGTCGCGGGCTGCGGGGAGAGCCCGTTCAGGGCCGTGAACAGCTCCTCCTGCAGGGGCTCGACCTGCGGGCTGTGCGCGGCGAAGTCGACGGCGACCCGCCGGGCGAACACCCCGCGCGCCTCCAGTTCGGCGATCACCTCGTCCAGCGCCGCGGGATCGCCGGACAGCACGGTGGCGCGCGGCCCGTTGACGGCCGCGACCGAGAGACGGTCACGGCGGCCCGCGAGTGCCGGCTCCACCTCCTCGGCGTCCAGCTCGACCAGCGCGAGGCCGCCCTGCCCGGTGAGCCGGGTGAGCAGCCTGCTGCGCTCGCAGACGACGCGGGCCGCGTCTTCCAGCGACAGCGCGCCGGCCACGTGCGCGGCGGCGATCTCGCCCATGCTGTGCCCGATCACCGCGCCCGGCTCGACGCCCCACGCCCGCCACGTCTCGGCCAGCGCCACCTGGTACGCGAACAGCGCGGGCTGCACATGCGCGGTGCCCCGGGGGGTCAGGCCGCGTTCGTCGTCCCACAGCCGCTCGCCCAGCCAGCGGCCGATCGCGGCGTCGCATCTGCGGATCGCCGCGCGGAAGGCGGGCACCGCGTCGGCGAGCTGCCGTCCCATCCCCTCCCACTGGGCGCCCTGCCCCGGGAAGACCAGCGTGGGCCGCTGGGCCCGGCGCGTGCGCACGGAGGTCTCGTCGCGGTTCTCGGCGACCGCGGTCATCGCGGCCGCGAGCTCCTCGGGGGAGGAGACGACCACGGCGGCACGGTAGCGGTCGTGGTCACCGCGCAGCGCCGCCGCCCCGGCCGCCGCGGACAGCCAGGTCAGGTCGCCGGGCCTGTCGCGCGCCAGGCCGGCCAGCGCCGCCGCCCTTCGCCGCAGGGCCGTCCGGGAGCGGGCGGAGACCGGGAACAGGTACAACTCGCCCGAAGCGGTACGGTCCTGCTCCGGCTGCCGCGGCGGCGGCGCCGACGACAGGACGACATGGGCGTTGGTCCCGCCGAAACCGAACGAGCTGACCCCAGCCGTGGCAGCGCGCGGCGACCCCGTCTCGGGACGATCCTGCGCCGTCGCGCCGCCCGGCGACCCCGTCCCGGCACGGTCCTGCGCGGTGGCGCGGTCCGACGGCCAGGGCCCGGCGTGGTCCTGGACGACGACGGGCAGGCGGTCGAGGCCGAGCAGCGGGTTCGGCTTGGTGAAGTGAACGGTCGGCGGCAACTCGCCGTGGTGCAGCGCCAGCGCCGCCTTGATCAGCCCGGCGACCCCCGCCGCGGCCTCAAGGTGCCCCACGTTCGACTTGGCGGACCCGATCCGCAGCGGCCGCGAGGCGGGCCGGCCGGGGCCGAGGACCGTGGCCAGCGCCGCCACCTCGATCGGGTCGCCGACCGCCGTACCGGTGCCGTGCGCCTCCACGTAGTCGACCGTCGCAGGATCGACCCCGGCGGCGGCGTACGCCGAGCGCAGCACCGCCTCCTGCGCCGGGCGGTTCGGCGCGGCCAGGCCGTTGGTGCGCCCGTCCTGGTTGACCGCGCTGCCGTGGATCACGGCGTAGATCCGGTCGCCGGCGGCGAGCGCGGCGGACAGCGGCCGCAGCAGCACCACGCCCGCCCCCTCGCTGCGTACGTAGCCGTTGGCCCGGTGATCGAACGGCTTGCACCGTCCGTCGGGCGCCATCAGCCTGCCCTTGCTGAAGCTGAGCGCGATCCGCGGGCTGGTGATGACGTTGACCCCGCCGGCGAGCGCGAGATCCGCCTCCCCGGCCCGCAGCGCCTGGCAGGCCAGGTGCACGGCGACGAGCGAGGAGGAGCAGGCGCTGTCGACGACCATGCTCGGGCCGCGCAGGTTGAGGACGTACGACAGCCGGTTGGCGATCACGCTGAGCGCGGCGCCGGTGCCGTCGTACGCCTCCGCCTCGGCGCCCGAACTGAGCA
Source organism: Nonomuraea insulae (assembly GCF_042656245.1). Lineage (NCBI taxonomy): Bacteria > Bacillati > Actinomycetota > Actinomycetes > Streptosporangiales > Streptosporangiaceae > Nonomuraea > Nonomuraea insulae. The sequence continues at coordinate 108,448 of NZ_JBHSPA010000047.1, read as the reverse complement.
GCGTGGCGCCGTGGTCGTAGGTGGAGGCGCCGACGAACACCCCGGCGCGGGTGCCCGACAGGCTCGCCGCGGGTACGCCCGCGTCCTCCAGCGCCTCCCAGGCGACTTCGAGGAGCAGGCGCTGCTGCGGGTCCATCCGCGCGGCCTCCCGGGCGGAGATCGCGAAGAAGTCGGCGTCGAAGCCCTCCACGTCGCCGAGGAAGCCGCCCCATCGGGTGTTCATCCGGCCCGGCCGGTCGGGATCGGGGTCGTACAGCGCAGCCCCGTCCCACCGGTCGCCCGGCACCTCGGTGATGGCGTCCACGCCTTCGAGCAGCGCGCTCCAGAAGCGTTCGGGCCCGTCCGCGCCCGGCAGGCGGCAGCCGATGCCGACGATCGCGACGGGTTCGCCGCTCGGCGCGGACGGGCGTACGGGCTGCTGCCGCTCCTCCGACGAGGTGAGATGGGCGGCCACCGCCTCGATCGTCGGGTAGTCGTAGGCGATCGTCGGAGACAGGGAGCGCCCGCTCCAGCGCTCCAGGTCGCCCGCGAGCTCCACCGCCTGCATGGACGAGAGCCCGAGCTGGGAGAACGGGGTGTCGGGCGACAGGGTGCCCGCCGGCGCCGACAACAGCTCGGCCGTGCGGTTGAGCAGCCACTCGACGGCCTGCTGATGGGTGGTCATGGCGCTCCTTCGAGCTGGAGTGCGGCCCTGGCGGCCGTGAGCGCGCCGCTCTCGTAGGCGGCACGGCAGGCCCGCCGCTGCAGCTTGCCGCTGGAGGTCTTGGGCATGGTTCCGGCGGTGATCAGCGCGACCTCGTCGACCTGTACGCCGTGCGCGCCGGCGATGGCGGTGCGCACGGCCGGGCCGATCCGCGCCAGTTGCTCCTCGGTGACCTCGGGTCTGACCTCGGCGACCACGACCAGCGGCGAGTCCCCGAAAGCGATCACGCAGCCGCGCCTGACCAGGGGATGCGCCGACTCGGCCGTCGCCTCCAGGTCCTGGGGATAGTGGTTGCGCCCGCCGACGATGATCAGGTCCTTCAGCCGACCGGACACGAACAACTCGCCGTCGTGCACGGTCCCGAGGTCGCCGGTACGCAGGAACGGGCCCTCGAAGGTGTCGGTCAGGCGGGCCCCGAAGACCTCCTCGGTCTCCTTGGGCCTGCCCCAGTAGCCCTCCGTCACGTCGGGGCCGGCGATCCAGATCTCGCCCACGTGCCCCGGCCGTACGGGAAGACAGGTCTCCGGGTCCACGATCTCCAGCAGGCGGTGCCGTCCCGGCCGGCCGGAGCCGACGACGCGATGGCCGCCGCCGGTGACCAGACGGCCCTCCTGCAGCGCGTCGAGATGCACGTCGAGGGTGACGGCGCCGGCTCCGACGGGGGAGCCGGTGGCCATCAGCGTGCACTCGGCCAGGCCGTAGCAGGGGTAGTGGGCGCGGGCGTCGAACCCGTGCGGCGCGTAGGCGGCGGTGAACGCCTCCAGCGTGCTCGCGCGCACCGGCTCCGCGCCGTTGAACGCGATCCGCAGGCTGCTCAGGTCCAGGTCCTGCCGATCCTGTACGGGCACACGCCGTACACACAGCTCATAGGCGAAGTTCGGCCCGCCGGACACGGTCGCCCGGTAGGTGGAGATCGCCCGCAGCCAGCGGATCGGCTGCTGGATGAACGCCAGCGGCGGGAGGATGACGGCCTGGCAGCCCGCGTACAGGGCGAGCAGCACGTTGCCGATCAGCCCCATGTCGTGGAAGAGCGGCAGCCAGCTGACGATGACGGAGTCCTGGCTGAAGTCGCCGACCTCGTGCAGGAGCCGCTCCTGCGCCAGCAGGGCGCGGTGGCTGACCATGACGCCCTTCGGGGAGGCGGTGGATCCCGAGGTGTACTGCAGGAACGAGATGTCCGCCGGGCCGGCCGCGACCGGCTGGAAGGCGGCCCGCGTTCCGTCCACGTCGTCGGCCTGGATCCATTCCAGGGCGGCGATCTCGGGCGAGCTGTCGGCGATGAAACGCGCATAACCGTCGGGGCCGGCGAAGATGACCAGCTTGGGCGCGCAGTCCTGGGCGATGGCCCGCAGGTTCGCGGTTCCGCGCCGGGCGTCGAAAGGCATCGGGGGGTATATGGGGACGGCGATCACACCCGCGTACTGACAGGCGAGGAAGGCGCGGATGAAATCGGCGGAGTCGGGCGCGAGGATCAGGGCGCGCTCGCCGGGACCCGCGTGTTCGGCGAGCCGGGAGGCCAGCGCGCGAACCTCCAGATCGAGCCGGGCGAAGGTGAGCGCGTGGGATTCATGCTCGCCGTCCGGAAGAAAGCGGTAGACAGTATCGGAGGCGTTCTCCCGGGCCCGGAAAGCGAGTAACTCCCCGAGTGTCTCAGCAAAGGGAATCATGCGCCGCAATATATCCAGCCCGGGAAATGATGAGAATGGCTTTGACGGGGACGTGATCGGGGCCTGACTCGGGCCTGACGGCGTCCTGAGGTAAATGCGGGAACGTATAACCGTGACGATTTCCATAAAAGCTGTCTGGACGGATTTCGGCGGGGTGCTCACGCCGCCCGTCGGTGAGACGTTCGCGGCCTTCTGCGCCAAGACCGGCCTGCCGCCCGACCCGTTGCTGACGGCCGTCGCGGCCGTGACCGCCCGCTACGGCACGGACGACTTCATGCTGCCGCTGGACACCCCGCTCATCACCGAGGACGAGTGGCTACGGCAGATGGCCGCCGAACTCGCCGGCCTCGGGGTCGAGACCGAGGTCATCAGCTTCGCCGACGCCTGGTTCGACGGCAGGCGCACCAACGCCGAGTGGCTGGCGCAGCTCCACCGCGTACGCGAGCGCGGCCTGTTCGTCGGGATGTTGTCGAACATGCCGCCGGCCTGGGAGGAGCACTGGCGGCGCATGGTGCCCCCGGAGGGCGTCTTCGACGACGTGGTCAACTCCGCGCAGGTCGGCTGCCGCAAGCCGGACCCCGAGATCTACGCGCTGGCGGCCAGGCGCGCGGGTGTGCCGGCGGCGCAGTGCGTGCTGATCGACGACCTGGCCAAGAACTGCGAGGGAGCCAGGGACGCGGGCTGGCAGGCGATCCAGTTCGGCGACACGGCCGTGGCGATCGAGGAGCTCGACGCGCTGCTGGATCAGTCGAAGGTGGCGTCTCCGTAGGCGACGTCCTCGTGGGCGAACCTGCGCAGCGCGCTGAAGACGACGTCGCCGAGCGCGGTCCAGACCACGGCGGTCTCCAGGATCGCCTCCGGCTCGGAGTCGGTGATGAGCTGGCCCAGCTCCGCCTCGGCCACCTCGCGCGCCGCCTTGGCGTAGATCTCCAGCAGCTTCACCTGGTCGGTCTTGCCGAGCCGGTGCAGCGTCGCCAGCGCGGAGGCCAGCGTCATCCTGGCCGGGTTGGTCGGGCGCACCTTCCAGCCGAGCCGTTCGATCAGCGCCTGGGTCTCCTCCGTCGCCGTCTCCCAGGCCTCGTCCTTGACCACGCGCGGGCTGACGGTCATGGCGAACTGCGCCTTGCCCGCCTGGTCGATGAGGCTCATCCCGGGGGCGTCCATCTTGTCCAGGACGTCCCGGGTGGCGGCGACACTCAGCCCGCCGACCTCCAGCAGGGCCCGCACGAGGCGAAGCCTGCGTACGTGCTCGTCGGTGTATTGGGCCTGGTTGTAGCTGGTGCGCTCACCGGGGGACAGGAGACCTTCGCGCAGGTAGTACTTGATCGTCGGAACGGGCACGTCGGCCCTGCGGCTGAGCTCCGCGATGCGCATGGTTCCTCCCCTTTCGCCCACTCGTACCCACGAGGTGGGCCTTGCCAACCCATCCAAAAGGATAGTAGACAGTTCTTGTATCCATTTTTCGACCGACCTGGGAGTTGATCGTAATGGACTACCGACCACTTGGTCGGACCGGCATCAAGGTGAGTCCGATCTGCCTCGGCGGGATGATGTTCGGCTGGTGGGGCGGCAACGGCTACGACGAGTCGGAGAAGATGATCCGGCGGGCCGTCGAGGCCGGGGTCAACTTCATCGACACGGCCGATGTCTACGCCAACGGCGAGTCCGAGGAGCTGATCGGCCGGTTCCTGGCAGAAAGCGGCCTGCGCGACGACATCGTCCTGGCCACCAAGGTCAACGGGCAGATGGGCGAGGGGCCCAACCAGGGTGGCAACAGCCGCGGCTGGATCATGCGGGCCGTCGAGGACAGCCTGCGCCGGCTGCGTACCGACCGGATCGACCTCTACCAGATCCACCGGCCGGACCTGGCCGTGGACCTCGACGAGACGCTCGGCGCGCTGACCGACCTCGTACGCGCCGGCAAGGTGCGCTACATCGGCTGCTCCACCTTCCCCGCCCATCGGGTCGTGGAGTCGCACTGGGTCGCCGAGCGGCGGCAGCGGGAGAGGTTCGTCAGTGAGCAGCCTCCCTACTCGATCCTGGCCCGCGGGGTCGAGGCCGACCTCCTGCCGGTCTGCCGGCGCTACGGCATGGGCGTCCTGGCCTGGAGCCCGCTGGCGGGCGGCTGGTTGTCCGGCCGCTACCGTGAGGGCGCCGAGCTGCCCGAGAGCAGGCGCGCCGCGCTGCTGCCCGCCCGCTACGACATGACCCTGGAGGAGAACCGGCGCAAGCTCGCCGCGACCGAGCGGCTGGCCCTGCTGGCGGAGAAGGCCGGCCTGTCGCTGGTCCAGCTCGCCCTGCAGTTCGTCATACAGCACCCCGCGGTGACGTCGGCCATCATCGGCCCGCGGACGATGGAGCACCTGGACAGCCACCTGGAGGCCCTCGACGTACGCCTGCCGTCCGACGTGCTGGACGAGATCGACGAGATCGTGCCGCCCGGGCTGACGCTCAACGCCGCCGACACCGGATGGCGGCCGCCCGAGCTGCTCGATCCCGCCCTCCGGCGCAGGCAGTGAGCGCGATCACGGCCGGCGCCGGCGCCGTCGCCACGCGAGAGCGGGCGAGCGTAGGCGAGGACCTGGTCACCATGCTCTGCTCGACCGTCATGATCTCCGGACTGGCGATCGACGGCTGGGCGCACAAGAACGTCCTCGACACCCTGGAGGGGTTCTTCACCCCCTACCACGCGGTTCTCTACCTCGGTTACGGCCTGACCGCCGCCTGGACGTTCCGGCTGGCCTACCGCCGCCGCGACCGCTTCCCGCAGTGGTGGCGCGACGGCTGGCCCGAGGGCTACCGGCTGGGCGCGATCGGCGCGCTGATCTTCTTCGTCGGCGGATTCGGCGACATGATCTGGCACCAGACGATCGGCATCGAGATCGGCCTGCTGCCGTCCTTCAGCCCGACCCACGTCGTCGCCACGCTGGGCGGCATCATCATGGGCACCAGCCCGCTGCGGTCCTGGTGGTCGACGGGGGAGGGCGGCTGGCGCGCGGTGGCCGGCGTCGCCACCATGACCTACGCCGTGATGGGCGCGCTGGTGCTGCTCAACTACGGCGCGTCCATCATGACGGTCGCGCCCGCCCACCCGTACGAGCCCGCACTGGGCGACTACGGCGGGATCATCGACACACCGGACGAGTTCCTGGTGGTGCAGGGCGTCTTCAGCTACCTCATCACCACGCTGCTGCTGACGGTGCCGCTGCTCATGATGCACCGGCGGCGGGCCACCATGTTCGCCGGCACGGCGCTGGTGCTCGGGGTGTCGATCCGGCTCATGGTGATCAACGAGTTCCCGCAGCCCCATCTCACCGTCGTCGTGGGGGCCCTCTGCGCCGCCGTCCTCGCCGACGCGCTTCTCGTGCGCCTGGACACCGTACGCGGGCCGGGGGCGCCACTGCGGCTGCCCGTGGCAGGGGCGCTCTACGCCGCGCTGGTGTGCGCGGGCCAGCTCGCCGGGCTGCATCTCGCGGCGGGCCTGCGGTGGCCGCCGGAGATGTGGGCGGGGACGGTCGTGCTGACCATCCTGCTCGGCGGGCTGCTGGGCGGCCTGGCCGCTCGGCCTCTTGAATATCGATAGTGGAAAGCTCTACTATCGATATCCGGATCACCTCGTCGAGGGAGAGATGATGTTTGCGACCATTGGCAGATTCGTTGCCAGGCGTCGACTATGGGTGTTCGTGGCCGCGATCCTGTTCGTCGTCGTGGGCGGCGTCTGGGGTTCAGGGGCAGGTGGCGTCCTCGGAGGCGGCGCCGGGCTCGACAACCCCAACGGCGAGTCCTCCGAGGCCAACAGCCTGCTGGCAGGGACGCTCGGCCGGCACGTCGCCGACGTCGTGGTCATCTACGAGAGCCCGACCATGTCCGTGGACGACCCGCTCTTCAAACAGCGGGTCGAGGAGACCGTCGCCAAGCTGCCCAAGGACACCTACGAATGGGTGGAGACCTACTACTCCACCGGCTCGGCCGACTACGTCTCCAAGGACCGGCACAAGACCTACCTCGCCATGCAGCTTCCCGGCGCCGTCGAGGAGCAGCAGGTCGTCGTCTACCAGAAGATCCTCCCGCTGCTGGACGCCCCGGACCTCACCGAGCGCTTCGGCGGGCTGACCGCCGTGGGCCAGCAGTTCAACGCGATGAGCACCCGCGACCTGGCCAGGGCGGAGTTACTGTCCTTCCCGCTGCTGATCATCTTGCTCCTGGTGGTCTTCCGCAGTCTCATCGCCGCGGCGCTGCCGCTGGCCATCGCCATCCTGGTGGCGGTCGGATCGCTCGCGGTGCTGCGCGTCGTGGGCGGGCTCGTCGATCTGTCCACCGCCGCGATCAACGTGGTGGTGATCCTCGGGCTCGGCCTGGCGACCGACTACGCGCTGCTCATCGTCAACAGGTTCCGAGAAGAGCTCGCGGCCGGAAGTGAGGTCGAGGACGCCGTCGTGCGCGCGACCGCCACGGCCGGCCGCACCGTCGCGGTCTCCGGGATCACGGTCGCGGTCACGCTCGGCGGCCTGCTGGTCTTCCCCTCCCGGTTCCTGACCTCGCTGGCCTACGCCGGGGTGAGCGTCGTGCTGTTCGCCGTGATCAGCGCGCTGACCGTGCTGCCCGCGCTGCTGCGGCTGGCCGGGCGGCGCATCGACTCGCTGCGCATCCCGCTGCCCGGGCGGCGCCGCTCGGGCCCGGAGGGGACCAGGTGGTACCGCACGGCGCACGCCGTCATGCGCCGCCCGGTCACCGTCGTGCTGGGCATCACCATCGCCCTGGGCGCGCTCGGCGCCCCGCTGCTGAGCGCGGTCTGGACCCGCCCGGCCGAATGGGCGCTGCCCGCCGACACCGACAGCGTCGTGGTGACCAAACAGCTCGCCGAGGAGTTCCCCTACGACCCGACCAAGGTGATCAGCACCGTCGTCCGCATGCCGGGCCCGGCGGACACGCCGGAGGCCAAGGCGGAGCTCGACGGCTTCGCCCAGCGGCTCGGGCAGATCGAGGGCGTCGACCGCGCGGAGGTGACGGGCACCAAGGACGATCTGGCCCGCATCACCCTGGGCTACTCGCTGAGCCCCTACGGCCAGGAGATCCGCGACGTGGTGGTGAAGTTGCGGGCCGAGCCGCCGCCGCCGGGCGCCACCGCGTTGTTCGCCAACCGGCCGGCGGCGATCGTGGACATGCTGACCATGATCGGAAATGGGCTGCCGTGGATGTTGCTCATCACCTCGGTGGTCACGTTCGTGGTGTTGTTCCTGGCATTCGGATCCGTCACGCTGCCCATCAAGACGGTGCTGATGAACCTGCTGTCGTTGTCGGCGGCATTCGGCGCGATGGTGCTGATCTTCCAGGACGGGTTCCTGTCGGGTCTGCTCGGATTCACCGCGCCGGGATTCATCGACGCCAACATGCCGGTCATGATCGCGGCGATCGCGTTCGGCCTGGCGATGGACTACGAGGTCTTCATGCTGGCCAGGATCAGGGAGCACTACCTGGTCTCGCGTGATCCGGTGGAGTCCGTGGCGGTCGGCGTGCAGCACACGGCCCGCATCGTGACGGCCGCCGCGCTGCTGCTGGGCGTGGTGGTGGGCGCGTTCGTCATCACGAACGTCACCGTCCTGAAGATGATCGGCGTCGGCGTGGTGGTGGCGCTCGTCGTGGACGCGACCATCGTGCGCGGGCTGCTCGTGCCGGCGTCCATGAAACTGCTCGGCCGCTGGGCGTGGTGGTCGCCGCCACCGCTCGCCCGGTGGTGGGAGCGGCACGGCATGCCCGAGCCGAGCGCCGTTCCCATGACGGCGCCTCCCGTGACCGTCCCCGATTCGGCCGTCCGAAACTAGAACCGATTCAGAACTCGTCCACCTCATATGCAGGTGGACGAGTTCTCTCGTAAGAGGAAACATTGGCGATATATAGATAACGGAAATCTTCACATTAGAATAACGTTCGAAGTATTGCTTCACCGATGACGATATGGCTATTGTTCATGTGTAGAAGTTTGGCGCATTGAGTCATTATTGCCAATTGGCGAACGGTGGGCTGAACGGGCAATGGCAACAAAATCTCCATCGTTATCCGATGGATGGAACGGGGGGCTCCCCAGGCCGGCGGGCATCAGGATCGTGATCGTTGACGAGCACACGTTGCTGCGTGAGGTTCTGGGAGAGGTGCTGCTGGCCGAGGACGACTTCTCTGTGCTGACGGAGTCGACCGATTTCGAGTCCTCGGTGGCGTTGATCGCCAGGACCAGGCCGGACATCGTGCTGATCGACATCGACAAGCCGCACGCCAGCCCGGGCGGGGCCGTGCGGCGACTGCGTGAGGCCTCGCCGCGCTCTGTGGTGGCGGTGCTCAGCATGTACGACGACGCCCGGATCGTGCAGGAGATGATAAGAGCGGGGGTGCGCTGTTATCTACACAAGGGGATCACCAGACGGGACCTGGTGGCGTCACTGCGCAGTGTGGCAGGGGCCGGGGGACAGGTGACATTGACGGTTCCGCACGGCACGCTGGCCAATCTGGACGCCGACTACGCGGGGCCGTTGTCGAGGCGGGAACGGGAGGTCATCGCACTGGTGGCCGCCGCCATGAGTAACCGGCAGATCGCCACGCACCTGTCGGTGACGGAGGGGACCGTCAAGCGTCATCTGCGCAACATCTTCCACAAACTGGGCGCGGTGTCGCGGATCGACGCGGTCAACAAGTACAAGGCGCTCGGCGACTCCGCCGCCTATCCCTGGTCTGCCTCCGGCACATAGATAGTGGTACTCTTAGGTATCCATTCTCAGGAGGCCGCGATGCAGCTGCGCACTTTCCTGATCGCCGGTGTCGCCAGCTTCATGGCGGCCCTCGACACCCTCGTCGTCACCACGGCTCTGCCCACGCTCCGGGAGCAGTTCAGCGCGTCGCTGGAGAGCATGGAGTGGACCGTCAACATCTTCACGCTGTTCTACGCCGTCTTCCTGCTGACCGCCGCGGCGCTGGGCGACAGGTTCGGCAGGAAGCGTGTCTTCGTCCTCGGTCTCGTGCTGTTCACCGGATCGTCCGCGGCTGCCGCGCTGGCCGGCTCCATCGGCATGCTCGTGCTCGCCAGGGCGGTCCAGGGGCTCGGCACCGCGATGATCATCCCGCTGGCGCTGACGCTCGTGGTCAGCGCCGCGCCGCCCGAGCGGCGCGGCGTCGCGATCGCGGGGCTCGGCGGCATGGTGGGGCTCGGCATCGCGCTCGGGCCCTGGATCGGCGGCGCGGTGGTCCAGTTCTGGTCGTGGCAGGCCGTGTTCTGGATCAACGTGCCGGTGGGAGCGGTCCTCGTGCCGCTGGCCGCGCTGCTCCTCGCCGAGGGCGGCCGGGCGGAGCGGCGGCTCGACGTGCGGGGCATCCTGCTGATGATGGCGGGGCTGTTCGGCGTGGTGTTCGGGTTGATCCGCAGCGTCACGCTCGGCTGGTCGCACGTCCAGGTGCTGGCGCCGCTCGCGGCCGGCGCGGTGATCTTGGTGCTGTTCGCGTGGTGGGAGCGGGTGGCCGCGGCACCCGTCCTGCCGCCCCACCTGTTCCGCAGCCGCGGATTCACGCTGTCCAACGTCGTCTCGACGCTGGTGCAGGGCGGCATGCTGGGCGCGGTGTTCCTGCTGACCCAGTTCCTGCAACTCGTGCTCGCCTACGAGCCGCTGGACGCCGGCGTGCGGACACTGCCATGGACCCTCCTGCCCGCCGTGGTCGCGCCGCTCGCCGGGATCTTCGGCGAACGGTTCGGCGTCAGGCGGCTGATGCTGGCCAGCGCGGTCCTCCAGGGGGCGGCGCTGGCGTGGTTCGCCGTCGTGGTGGCGCCGGCCGTGCCCTACTCGCTGCTGTGGCCCGGCATGGTGGTGGCCGGGGCCGGGATGGGCCTGTTCTACGCGGTGGCGGCCCGGCAGCCACTCGACTTCGTCGCGCCCGCCGAGGAAGGGCTGGCGGCCGGCGTCAACAACGCGATGCGGCAGATCGGGATCGTGATGGGCGTGGCCGTCCTGGCCGGGGTGTTCGCCGCCGCCGGCGGTTACGGCGCCGCCGCGCTCTTCGTCTCCGGCCTGCGCGCGTCCCTCTGGGCGGGTGTCGCGATCCTCGCCGTGGCGGCGCTGGCGGCCTGGCTCGTCCCGGCTGCCGCGTCACGACCGGACCCTCGCAGGGAAAGTCTCGCCACGGCGGCGAGTGGTGGCGCGGACCACCCGTTATCGCCGTGAGCTTTTCCGTGGGTGCCTTGGGGCCGTTCGTATGGGCGCCCCCGAGGCCGGGCTAATCGTTCGTATGGCCGTCTGGGCCGGACTAACCATTCGTATGGGCGGCCCTGATGTCGGCCCATATCTCGCGGAAGGGAACAATGCCGGATATCAGCGCAATGATTAAAACAATCGCGCCGCCGCCGATGACCATCGTCGGAAACAATCCGACCGGCCCGTACGATTGCAGCGCCGCCCGATAAACCCCGGCGGGAATCAATCCGAGCGGACTGCCGGCCTGCGTGAGGTTGACCACCAGCGCCGCCCAGAACGACCAGGCCGATCCGCGCAGGGCGAACATGCCCAGCGCGTTTCCCACCAGGTAGTACGCGGTGACCATGCGGCATTCGGTCAGAAGTCCCGGAGCCTCCGCCGCGGTCTCCGCCGCCGTCCTGCCGGCCAGGCGTAACGACAACTCCACGGTCTCCGGGTTAATGACCATCCATCCCTGGAGGATGGTGCAGATGGCGAGGACGAAAGAACACGCGAAGGTTAATAGCTGAAGACGGTGAGTCCACACCGAGGAGACACTGCCGGGCATCGGGGCCATGGCACGCACCTTTCCTGCGCGCCACTGATTGACGCTTTGAGGGCTGCCTATGAGAACCCTTCTAATTTAGCATTCTCGCTGCTCGACTTGAAAGTCTGACTTTTCGCGACACGCGCCATTCGGGGCGATAAAGGGCGTCAAGAAGTGCCGCGATCGGAATGGAAGCTCACGCGGGGTCCTCACGACGACCAGGCGGCACCGGTGCGTAGCCACGAACCGCCAAGGAGCGCCGTGCACACGGCGGATGCGCGATCTTCGCCGACCACGCGAGCACATGCCTCATGGAGCGGTCTGGCGAAGTAGCGGACCTCCGCCGCGGCCACCTCCACCGCCCGCGCGAGCGCCCTCCTGGACAGCCGTGCCGTCTCCGGCCCAGGATCGCCTTCCGTCGGGCCGGTCAGCAGCAGGTCGTCGCCGGCGGCGGCCACGTGAACCCAGGGATGACCGACCCACACCAGGTACGGTGCGGCGCCGGTGTGCCGGGCGGCGTTACGCCAGTTCTCGAGATCACCCAGGTCGCTGCAGCAGCCGGGAGCCACCAGCGTCCTGCCCCCGGTCAGGAGCAGGAATCCGCCAGACAGGCAACCGACGCTCTCCAGGGCGTCGTCGTCAATGTCGAGCACAGCGTCAAGGTCGAGCACGTCATCGAGGTCCTGCCCCAGCGTGGCCTGGTCCTGCGTGGCCTGGTCCTGCGTGGCCTGGTCCTGCGTGGCCTGGTCCTGCGTGGCCTGGACCAGCGTCGTGAGGTGGGGGCCGGTGAGGAAGTCCGACAGCCGGATCCAGTTTGAGTCGTCCGGCATCGGCGCCGGCAATCCGGCCGCGGTCACCCGCTCGATCCAGTAAGCGTCCCAGAGCGTCTTGTCGGCGGGAGGCCCGGCATGGTCCGGAGTCAGGTGGTGGACGAGGCCGGAGAAGACGTCGACGACCGGTACCAGCCGGAGATCGTCAACGACCTCGGGCGTCCTCGGCGCAGCACTCCTGCGCGTCCCCCGTGCCGTCGTACGGAGAGCCTGCTCGTACTGTTCCCGCGAGAAGACGAACGGCCCGAGGCCGGACAAGTCCCAGTCCCGTACATTGTTGCGAAACCCCGACCACCGCACGGCGGAGCCGGTCACCTCGATCTTGGCCAGCAGCGCCCAGCACTCCGCGACGCCGCACGTGCACCCGAGCAGCATGGTCTCATCGTCGTCCTGGTTGTAGGCCACCTCCCCGGGCTCGCCCACGTAGTGCCGGCTCGGCCAGCCGCACTGGCTCCGGGTGAAGTAGCTGTAGTCGCCCGCGAGCAGCGGCGCCTGCTCGGGCGCGTACTCCTCCGCCCGTTCGAGCTGCTCCTGGCGGGCGTACGGAAGCTCCGCCCGCCGGACCAGCTCAAGCAGCGGCACGCCGTCGATGACGATCTCGATGAGATCCCGGTCCGGACACCGGAACTCGATCCGCACGTCGTGGCCCTCCACATCAGGTCACCGTCAGGGCGCGGGCAGCGCGTCGGTGACGGTCATGACGGCGAGGATAGTGCGTGCCGCCGCCTCGGTCCGGGATCAGGGCCGATCAGCGCCGTACGCCCTGACAGGGGCACTCATCCGCCTTTCGCGGCCTTCAGATGGGCGGCCGCGGCCTGCTCCAGGTGGACGAGGTCGGAGGCGACCGTGGCGAAGGTGTAGCCCTCAGCCAGGCGGCGGGCGGCCTGCTCGCCGCCCGGGTTGTGGATTCCGGCCGCGATGCCCGCACGCGCGGCGGCCGTTCGCACCCGTTCGAGCGCCGCCTCGAACACGTCCGCGACCTCGGGGTCGTTCGGGAACCTGCCGCCCACGGCCAGGCACAGGTCGGACGGGCCCACGTACACGCCGTCGAGGCCGGGGACGGCGCAGATCTCGTCGATGTTGGCCAGCCCGTCAGGCGTCTCGATCATGGCCAGGACCAGCACGCTCTCGTCGGCCTCAGCCGGGGTGGGACCGATGCGCAGCATGGAGCGCATCGGGCCGTACGAGCGGCGGCCCCCGGCCGGGTAGCGGGCGGCCGACACCGCGCGCGCCGCGTCCTCGGCGGTGTCGACCAGCGGTACGATCACGCCGCCCGCGCCGAAGTCGAGCGCCCTGCCGATGACCGCGGGAGCGGCCGACTCGACCCGGACCAGACCGACCGAGCGGCCGCCCGCGTCGATGGCCATGAGGTTGCTCAGCAGGCCCGCGTTGCCGATCAGGCCGTGCTGGCCGTCCAGCGCGACGTAGTCGTAGCCCAGTCTGGCCAGGCGTTCGGTGGCGACGGGCGCGTCGAGCACCACCCAGTAGCCGACGCACTGCTCGCGGTCGCGGATCTTACGGGCGAACTCGGCTGCGGTCATCGAATCTCCTCAAGCGTGTAAACCCCGTTCTTCAGGACGGGGAGGAAGCGCGGGGCGGTGTGGCAGGGTCGAACATGTGTACGCAGCGGAGTGATCGTCGTGGAAGACCTGCCCGTCCGCAACTGATCAAGAACCAGAGCAGTCAACGGTTGTACGCCGGCATCGGGCCGCGCAGGGCGTCCCCGACGGCATCGCAGGCGGCGGACACCTCGGCGGGCAGCGGGCCGGCGGCCAGCGTGGCGAGGTTCGCGCGCAGGTGGTCCAGGCCGGAGGCTCCGAGCAGCACCGCGTTCACCACCGGCCTGCCCAGCAGCCAGCGCAGCGACAGCTCGGCCAGGGGGATCCCGGCGTCCAGCGCGATCGTGCCGAGCGCTTCGACCGCCTTGAACAACTCGGCGTCCCAGTAGCGCTGCCGGTACATCGCCGCCAGCCGCGAGTCGCCGAACCGGCCCGTCTCCGGCGCCCGGTCGAAGCGGTGCCGGCCGGTCAGCAGGCCGCCGCCGAGCGGGTTGTAGACCATGGTGCGCAGCCCGGAGGTGACGGCGTACTCGGTGTATTCGTCCTCGATCCGCCTGGCCAGCAGGTTGTAGAGCTGCTGGGCGACCACTGGGCGGGTGCCCATGCGGCGTATCTCCGCGATCTGCCAGGCCGCGTAGTTGGACACGCCCAGACTGCCGATCTTGCCCTCGTCCATCAGCTCGGCGATGGTGGCCAGCGTGGCCGCGAGCGGTGTGGCCCGGTCGGGCTGGTGCAGGTAGAACAGCTCCACGTGGTCCGTGCCGAGCCGCCGCAGGCTGCCCTCCAGCGCCAGTCGCAGCCCGGTGGGGGAGAGCGGCGCGTGGTCACCGGCGTCCGGGTGCGGGATGCCCGCCTTGGTCGCCAGCACGACGCGGTCCCTGCGCCCGCGCAACAACGTGCCGAGGATCTCCTCCGCGGCGCCGCCCGCGTAGCCGTTGGCGGTGTCCACGCCGGTCACGCCCGCCTCCAGCGCGAGGTCCAGCATCCGCCCGGCGGTGTCCGCGTCCACGGTGTCGCCGAAGGTCATGGTGCCGAGCACGGGCTCGGGGGTCATCGAATCAGCCCTTCGTTGAGCGCGCACAGGTGGGAAGTCGTTCTGGGGGTACGGGGAAACGTCCGCGTCACTTGCGGGCAACTGTGGCATAATCTGCGCGTTCCGTGCAATACTCTTCGCGTGATTTACGCAATTCGACGGGAGTCGGAGGTGTGGGTGTGCGGTCCGCTTCCGTGTTCGCCCTAGCCGACGACCTGTCGGGGGCGGCGGAGATCGCCGCTGTACTCATGTCCTCCTCCCGTCCTGCGCGAATCGCGCTCTCCGGGCCGCCTTACCTGTTCGCGGCGCCGGTGGTGGTGGCCGACCTCGACAGCCGGTATCGGGCGGGGGCGGGGGAGCTGGTGGGGAAGGCGCTGCGGCACGCGGGGGACCGCCGGGTCTTCATCAAGATCGACTCGCTCCTCCGGGGCAACGTGGCCACCACGACCGCGGCCGCGCTGACTTCCGCGCCTACGGGATCTACGGCCGCTTCCGCGCCTACGGGATCTACGCCCGGTTCCGCGCCCACGGGACCTACGCCCGCTTTTGTGCCTGCGGCGCACCTGCCCGATCCTCCGCTCGTCGTGCTGGCGCCCGCGTTGCCGTCCGCCGGGCGTGTGGTCGTCGGCGGCGTGCCGTACATCGGTGGAGTGCCGCTGCGCGAAACGCGCGCGTGGCACGCCGAGGGCCGCCCCGCTCCGGCCTCCGTCGCCGAGGTCCTGGACGGTGTGCCGTCCGTGCTCGTGCCGCTCGCCACGATCCGCGCCGCCCGCGCCACCCTGGCGCGGGTGCTGTCGGAGACCGCGGGACGCGTCGCCGTGTGCGACGCCGAGACGGATGCCGACCTGGACGCGATCGTCACCGCCGCCCTAACAGCCGACCCGCACACGCGCTTCATCGGCGCAGGCGGCCTCGCCGCCGCCCTCGGCCGCACCCTGGACACGCACCGCACACTCCCGGCCGCCTGCGGCGCATCCCCGGCCGCCTGCGGCGCATCCCCGGCCGCCTGCGGCGCGTCCCCGGCCATCCACCAAGCATCCCCGGCCATCTACCAAGCGCCCTCGGCCATTCACCGAGCACCCCCGCTCATGCACCGGGCATCCTCAGCCGGTCGCCGCGTCGGCAGCGGCGACCGGGCGTTGCTGGTCGTTGTCGGGACGGCCGAGCCAGGGGCGGCCGAGCAGGCCCGCCTCCTGCTCTCGCGCGGCGCTCACCCGGTCACCCTCGACGCGGCCACGGACCTTGACGCGGCCCGCCGCGCGCACACCGTGCACCGCTTGCGCGAAGCTCTGACCATGGCCGTCGCCGTGCTGACGATCGGCGGGCAGGGCCCACCGGACCTCAGCGCCGCCCTCGCCGAGATCGTCAGGACCGCGCTCACCGGCCACGATCCCGCCCCCGACCTGGTCCTGACCGGCGGGGAGACCGCGCGAAGGGTCCTGGACGCCCTGGAGGTCCGCGAACTGACCCCCGTGGGCCAGATTCACCACGGCGCCGTCCACAGCCACACCCCGCAAGGCCGCTCGGTCGTCACCAGGCCGGGCAGCTTCGGCGAGCGCGACAGCCTTCTCCGCATAGCCGCCCACCTCAGGCCCGACCACTGCACCCTCGAAGAAAGGCCGAAATGAGCACACCTCTCATCGCCCTCACCATGGGGGACGGCTCCGGCGTCGGTCCGGAGGTGACCGTCGGCGCGCTGCTCGCCCCCGGGACCTCCGCCTTCTGCCGCCCGGTCGTCATCGGTGACGCCGCACGCCTGCGCAAGGCCGCCGGCTTCCTCGGCGTGGGGCCGGAGGTGGTCACCGTGAACGGCGTCGCCGAGGCCGTGTTCGAGCCGGGCCGCGTCAACGTCATCGACCTCGGCCTGCTCCCCGACGACCTGCCATGGGGGAAGGTGTCGGCAGTGGCGGGCAACGCTGCCTACGAGTACGTACGGCTGGCGAGCGAGCTGGCGACGGCCGGCGAGGTACAGGCGATCTGCACGGCCCCCCTCAACAAGGAGGCCCTGCACGCCGCCGGCCACATCTTCCCCGGCCACACCGAACTCCTGGCCCACTTCACCGGCACCGGGGAGGTGTCGATGATGTTGTCCACCGCCAAGGTCAAGGTCATCCACGTCACCACCCACATCGGCCTGATCGACGCCGTCGCCCGCATCGAACCGGGCCTGGTGGAGCGTACGATCCGGCGCGGCGAGGCCGCCATGCGCGGCTCCGGCGTCGTACGCCCCAAGATCGGCGTCTGTGGCATCAACCCGCACGCGGGCGAGAACGGCCTGTTCGGGTACGGCGAGGAGGAGGAGAAGATCGTCCCGGCGCTCGAACGGCTCCGCGCCGAGGGCATGGACGTGCACGGCCCGCTCCCGGCCGACACCGCGTTCTTCCTCGCCGGCCGCGGCGACTACGACCTCATCGTCGCCATGTACCACGACCAGGGCCACGGCCCCGTCAAGATCCTCGGGCTGGAGGCGGGCGTGAACATCACCGTCGGCCTGCCCGTGATCAGGACCTCGGTCGACCATGGGACCGCGTTCGACATCGCGGGGAAGGGCGTCGCGGACCCCGGTAGCATGATCGAGGCCCTCCGCCAGGCGGCCGAGCTGTCGTCCGCGCAGGGCGTCTGAGGGGAAGGGGCCGTCGATGGGCCGCGCAGCGCAGGTTCGCCGTGACGAGATCGTGCGTCTGGCCACCACCACCGGCCTGGCCAGCGTCGAGGAGCTGTCGGCCCAGCTCGGCGTGACCGCCTCCACGATCCGCCGCGACCTCGCCCACCTGAAGGCGGCGGGCCTGCTGGCGCGCACGTACGGCGGGGCGATGGCGGTGGTCACCCACCCGGAGGCGTCGCTGCGGCAGCGCATCGGGGAGGCGTTCGAGGCCAAGCGCGCCATCGCCGCCTGGGCCGCCGCCCAGATCCGCCCCGGCGAGACGATCCTGCTCGACGCGGGCTCGACCACCGGCGCCCTGGCCCATGAGCTCAGGCACGCGGTGGACCTCACGGTCGCCACCACCGGACTCAACGCCCTGCAGGAGCTGGTGGGCGCCACGGGCGTACACGTGGAGTGTCTCGGCGGCACGCTCAGGCAGGTCAGCCAGGGCTTCGTCGGCCCGCTGGCGGAGGCGGCGCTGAGCCGGATGACGTTCGACCGCGTGTTCCTCGGTGCCGACGGGGTCACGGCGGAGGACGGCATCTGTGAGGCGAGCCTGCAGCAGACACGCATGAAGGAGCTGATGATCGAGCGCTCCCGCCACGTCTACCTGCTGGTCCACGCCGCCAAACTGGGCCGCCGCCCCTTCCACGCGTGGGCCCGCATGCCCGACGCCTGGACCCTGGTGACCGACGCCACCGCCACCCCCGAGGCCCTGGAGCCCTTCAAGTCGCACGGCGTCCACACCGTGGTCGTGACCCCGGAACCCATCGGATAGCGCGGCTCTCACCTCACGCGGCTCTCACCTCACGCGGCTCACCTCACGCGGCTCACCTCACGCGGCTCACCGCATGCGGCGCAGCAGGTACGTGTCCATGATCCAGCCCTTGCGCGCCCTGGCCTCCGCCCGCAGCGAGCGGATCCGGCCGGCGACCTCGGCCACCGGCCCCGACACCAGGATCTCGTCGGGCGTCCCCAGGTAGGCGCCCCAGTAGATGTGGAAGTCGTCCAGGCCGTCGAAGGAGCAGTGGGCGTCGAGCATGACGACCACGTCGTCGGCGGTGGCGCCCCAGGCGGCCAGGCGGCGGCCGGTGGTGAGGTGTACGGGCTGCCCGACCTGGGTGAGGCCGACGCGGTGGCGGGCGGTGAGTGCGGCCACGCTGCTGATGCCGGGGATGACCTCGTGCTCGAAGGAGACCTCGCCGCGCTGGAGGATCTCCTCGACGATGGCCAGGGTGCTGTCGTACACGCCGGGGTCGCCCCACACCAGGAACGCGCCGGTCTCGTCCGCGCCCAGCTCGTCGCGGATGAGCGTCTCGCACGCCAGCGAGCGGCGCGAGCGCCAGTCGTCCACGGCGGCGGTGTAGGCGGGGGTGTCGCGGTCGCGGTCCGGATCGCGGGCCTCCGCGATCCGGTACGGCCCGCGGCCGTGCTCGGCGATCAGATCCAGCCGGAGCTGGACCAGTTCATGTTTGACCTCCCCCTTGTCCACGATGAAGAACACGTCCGTGGCGGCGATGGCCTTGACCGCCTGCAGGGTGAGATGGTCGGGGTCGCCGGCGCCGATCCCGATCACGAGTAGCCGCTTCACCCGCAAGAGTCTGCCAGAGCGGCGCATATACGATGTTTGCCGCCCATCTCACCCAAGGAGGATCGTGGACCTGGCCGACCTGGGCGACGCGTTCGCCGCCTTCTGGCAGGAGCGGCACGTGTGCACGCTCTCCACCGCCCGCCCCGGAGGCCCGCCGCACGTGGTGCCGGTGGGCGCGACGCTCGACCTGGCCTCCGGCATCGCCCGGGTGATCACCTCGGGAACGTCGCACAAGGCCAGGCTCATCGGCGAGCCAGGTGCGCGGGTCGCGCTCTGCCAGGTGGACGGCCGCCGCTGGTCCACGCTGGAGGGCCGGGCCGTGCTGCGTACGGAGCCCGAGCAGGTCGCCGACGCCGAACGCCGCTACGCCGCCCGCTACAAGCCGCCCAGGGTCAACCCGTCCCGGGTGGTCGTGGAGATCCACGTGACGCGCGTGCTGGGCAACGTGTGATCACGGTCGTCGGCGTCGGGGCGGACGGCTGGGACGGTCTGACCACCGCCTCTCGACGGGCGGTGGAGTCGGCCGAGGTGCTCATGGGCGCCCCCAGACAGCTCGGTCTCGTGCCCGCCTCGCCCGCCGAGCGCGTTCCCTGGCCCTCGCCGCTGCTGCCCGGGCTGCCGGCGCTCATGGACACCTACGCCGGCCGCGAGGTGTGCGTGCTGGCCAGCGGCGACCCGATGTTCTACGGCATCGGCTCGACCCTGGTACGCCTGCTGGGCCCCGCCCGCGTCAGAGTGCTGCCCCACGTGTCCTCCCTGTCGCTGGCCTGCGCGCGCCTCGGCTGGCCCGTCGAGCAGGTGGACGTGGTCAGCCTGGTGGGCCGCCCGCCCGCGGCGCTGACCGCCGCCCTCCAGCCGGGCCGCCGCCTGGTCGTGCTCGGCGCGGGCCCCGGCTCCCCGTCCGTGGTCGCCGGGCTGCTGGTCGAGCACGGGTACGGGCCGAGCGCGATGACGGTGCTGCCGGACCTGGGCGCGTCGCCGGAGTCGGAGCTGCGCGGGACCGCGGAGGGCTGGACGACCGCCGAGGTGCCCCCGCTGCACGTGATCGCCGTCGAGTGCGCCCTCGCGCCCGGCGCCGAGCCGCTGGCCAGGGTGCCCGGGCTGCCTGACGCGGCGTACGAGCACGACGGGCAGCTCACCAAGCGGGAGGTCCGCGCGGTCACCCTGTCGCGGCTCGCCCCGATGCCGGGAGAGCTGCTGTGGGACGTGGGAGCGGGCGCGGGCAGCATCGCCATCGAGTGGATGCGCTGCCACCCGTCGTGCGCGGCCGTGGCGATCGAGAGCAGGGCCGACCGCGCCGCCGCGATCCGCCGCAACGCCGAACGGCTCGGAACGCCGTCGCTACGCGTCGTGGAGGGCAGGGCTCCCGGGGCGCTGGACGGGCTGCCCACGCCGGACGCGGTGTTCGTCGGCGGCGGCGCGACCGCGCCCGGCCTGCTGGAACGCTGCTGGACGGCCCTGCGCCCCGGCGGCAGGCTCGTCGTGAACGCCGTCACCCTGGAGTCCGAGGCCGTCGTCGGGCAGTGGTACGGCAGGATCGGCGGCGAGCTCGTACGCCTGGCGGTGCAACGGGCCTCGCCGGTGGGCGGGTTCACCGGGTGGCGGGCGGCGATGCCGGTGACCGTGTGGTCGGTGACCAGGAAGGACGTACCGTGACCGTGTACTTCGTCGGAGCGGGCCCCGGCGCCGCCGACCTGATCACGCTGCGGGGGCTGCGACGGCTGGAGTCGTCGCCGGTGTGCCTGTACGCGGGGTCGCTGGTGCCCAGGGAGCTGCTGGACTCCTGCCCGGCCGGGGCCCGGCTGGTGGACACCGCGAACCTGACGCTCGACGAGATCGTGGCCGAGCTGCTGGCCGCGCATCGCGACGGGCTCGACGTGGCCCGGCTGCACTCGGGCGACCCGTCCGTCTTCAGCGCCGTGGCCGAGCAGATGCGCAGGCTGGACGCGCTCGGGGTGCCGTACGAGGTGGTGCCGGGCGTGCCCGCGTTCGCGGCGGCGGCGGCCTCGCTCGGCAGGGAGCTGACCGTGCCCGGCGTCGGGCAGACGATCATCCTGACGCGCACCTCCGCCCGGGCCACCCCCATGCCCGAGGGCGAGGACCTCACCACGCTCGGGGCCGGCCGGGCCACGATGGTGCTGCACCTGGCCGTGCAGCGGATCGACGCGGTGGTGGCGGAGCTGCTGCCCTCGTACGGCGCGGGCTGCCCGGTGGCGGTGGTGGCGCGGGCGAGCAGGGACGATGAGGTGATCCTGCGCGGCACGCTGGCCGACATCGCCGGGCGTGTCCACGAGGCCGGGATCCGGCGTACCGCGGTGATCGTCGTCGGGCGGGTGTTGTCGGCGTCGCAGTTCCCCGACAGCCACCTCTACAGCGCTGACAGGGACAGAGCGTGCGACGGGTCCTGATCCTGGGCGGCACGGCCGAGGCCCGGGCCCTGGCCGCCGAACTGGCCGGCCTGGGGGTGCGCGTGGTGTCGTCGCTGGCGGGGCGGGTGAACAACCCGCGGCTCCCGGTGGGCGAGGTGCGGGAGGGCGGGTTCGGCGGGCCGGAAGGGCTGGCCGCCTGGCTGGTGAAGGAGCGCATTGACCTGCTGGTCGATGCCACGCATCCGTTCGCCGAGCGGATGACCGCCTCGGCGATCGCGGCCGCGTCGGCGACCGGGGTGCCGCTGCTGGTCCTGCGGCGTCCGGGATGGCGGGAGGAGCCCGGCGACGCCTGGCAGCGCGTCGGCTCCCTGCGGGCGGCGGCCGAGCTGCTGGCCACAGGCGCATGGCCGCCCGGCGGTCACGGGCTGGAGCAGGGCAGCGGTCGCGGGCTGGAGCGGGGCGGTGGTCGTGCGCCGGAGCAGGTGGGCGGTCGCGGGCCGGGCGGGGTGCGGGTGTTCCTCACCACCGGCCGCCGGAGCCTGCCGGTCTTCACCCCGCTGCCCGGCGTGTGGCTGCTGGCCAGGTCGGTGGATCCGCCAGAGCCGCCCGTGCCCGCGAACGTGCGCGTCCTGCTCGACCGCGGCCCGTACACCGTCGAGGGCGAGCTGGCCCTCATCCGCGAGCACCGCCTGGACGTGCTGGTCACCAAGGACAGCGGCGGCCGGATGACCACGGCGAAGCTGGTCGCGGCCCGCGAGGCCGGACTGCCGGTGATCATGGTGGACCGGCCGCCGCTGCCCACCGGCGCGCGGCTGGTGGACACGGTGGCGGCGGCGGTGAGCTGGGTTCAGGGGTATCGGCGCGGGGTGTAGACGACCCCGCTCGCCGTGACGCGGGTCGTGGAGGAACCGACGATCAGCAGGCAGCGCATGTCCACCATGCCCGGATCCAGCTCACCCAGCGTGGTGACGGTGACGCTCTCCCGCTCCCCGCCGACGTCCCTGCCGATCACCACGGGGGTGTCCGGCGCGCGGTGTTCGAGCAGCAGGTCACGGGCGGCGGAGACCTGCCACGTACGGCTGCGCGAGGCCGGGTTGTAGATCGCCAGCACCAGGTCCGCCCGGGCGGCGGCGGACAGCCGATCGGCCACCACCTCCCACGGCTTGAGCAGGTCGGACAGCGACAACACGCAGTAGTCATGACCGAGCGGCGCCCCCACCCTGCTGGCCACCGCCTGCGCGGCGGTCAGCCCCGGCACGACGCGCACCGGCACGCCGGGGAACCCGTCCGCCGCCTCCAGCACCGCGCTGGCCATGGCGAACACGCCCGGATCGCCCGACGACACCACCGCCACGCGGGCCCCGTCGCGGGCCAGCTCCAGCGCGTGCCTGGCCCGCTCGGCCTCGACCCGGTTGTCGGTACGGTGACGGCGCTGACGCGGATTCGGGGGCACGCGGTCCACGTACGGGCCGTAGCCGACCAGGTCCGTCGCCGCCGCCAGCGCCTCCTGCGCCTCGGGCGTGAGCCACGGCCGCCCGGCGGGCCCCAGGCCGACCACGGCCACCTCGCCCCGCCCCTCGGCCGCCGGGGGCTCGGGGACGAAGGTCCGCTCGGCCGGGCTGGCGAGCAGGGCCAGCGAGAAGTACGGCACCCCGTCGGCGTCCACGTCCTTGAGCGGCGCGACCCGTTCCGCGCCCATGGTGGCGCGCTCCACGTACCAGGCGTCGTCCAGCCGCCCGGCCTCGGCCAGGGCGTCGCGGACCTTCTCGAACGTCCTGCCCAGCTTGAGCACGGCGGCGGAGTCGGTGCCGCGCAGCCGCTCGGCCAGGACGTCGGCCGGCAGCGTGCCGGGCAGCACGGTGAGCACTTCGTCCCGCTCCACCAGCGGACGCCCCAGCACGGCGGAGGCGGCGCTGACCGAGGTGACGCCGGGCACCACCTCGGTCGGGTAGCGGTGGGCCAGCCGCTTGTGCATGTGCATGTAGGAGCCGTAGAAGAGCGGATCCCCTTCGGCCAGCACGACCACGGTCCTGCCCGCGTCCAGATGGACGGCCAGCCGCTCGGCGCAGTCGGCGTAGAAGTCGTCGAGCGCGCCCTGGTACCCGCCGGGGTGGTCGGTGGTCTCCGTGGTCAGCGGGTACAGCAGCAACTCCTCGACCTGCCCCTCCCGCATGTACGGCAGCGCGATCGAGCGGGCGATGCTGCGGCCGTGCCTGGCGGCGTGGTAGGCGATCACGTCCGCCTCGCCTATGAGCCGGGCCGTCTTGACCGTGACCAGCTCGGGGTCACCGGGGCCGAGCCCCACTCCGTACAACCGGCCGGTCATCGCCATCACTCCGTCTCGTTCGCGATGGCGTTGACCGCCGCCGCCGTCATCGCACTGCCGCCGCGACGGCCGTGCACCACCAGATACTCCAGGCCGGCGTCCGCCAGCGCGCGCTTGGACTCGGCCGCGCCGATGAACCCGACCGGCACGCCGAGCACCGCCGCCGGCCGTCCCGCGCCCTCGGCGACCAGCTCCAGCAGCCGGAACAGGGCCGTCGGCGCGTTGCCGATCGCCACCACCGAGCCGTCCAGCCGCTCCCGCCACAGCTCCAGCGCGGCGGCGCTGCGGGTCGTGCCCAGCCGTCCGGCCAGCTCGGGCACACGAGGGTCGCCGAGCGTGCACACCACGTCGTTGCCGGCCGGCAGCCTGCCTCTCGTCACCCCGGAGGCGACCATCCGCGCGTCGCACAACACCGGCGCGCCCCCTCGCAGGGCCTCCCGCGCCCGCGTCACCACCCCGGGCGACCAGTCCAGGTCAGCCACGAGGTCGGTCATGCCGCAGGCGTGGATCATCCGCACCGCCACCTGGGCCACGTCGGGCGGCAGGCCGGTGAGGTCCGTCTCCGCGCGGATGGTCGCGAACGAGCGCCGGTAGATCTCGGCGCCGTCGCGGATGTAGTCGGTCACTGGTGGTGTTCCTCGTATCCCTCGGTGGTCGCGATCATCTGAACGACCCGGCCGCGCGGCAGCCCGCAGCGCCGTTCGCAGCCGGACCAGTGCACGGGCGTCTCGGGGGCGTCGTCCAGGCTCTCCACCCATCGCCGCGCGTCGGCCCGCACGTCCGCCAGCGCCTTCGCGCACCCCGGCTGTCCCGTGCAGGCGGTGACCCCGGCCCATGGCGAGCCCGGATCGGTGGCCAGGCCGGCGGCATCGAGTGCTTTCCCGGCGTGTTCCGCCTCGGTGGGGGAGAGGTCCAGCAGCATCGCGGTCCGCCAGGGCGTCAGCCGTATGACGGCGCCGCTGCCGGCGAGTGCCCGCGCCTGCGCGGCCGACAACCTCCCCAGCGGTACGACCGCCTCGACCGCCACCCGGCCGTTCCGTTGCGCCATCCGCCCGGGGCGCGGCCTGCCCACGCCGGTGGACGTCCGGGCTCCGGCCGCCGCGAGGCCGCCCAGGCGGGCGGCGATCCTGGCCGGTCCGTCCGTCAGCTCGTGGACGCGCCACGCGCCGCCGCCGGCCCGTTCGCCGAGGAACGCCCGCGCGGCGGCGATCATGAGCGATACGGCGGCGTCCTGGCCGGCCGTCAGCCCGGTGTCCACACCCGCCAGCAGCAGCCGCCCGCCGGCAGCTGGTGGTCGTTCGCTGGGAGCTGGTGGTCGTTCGCCGGGGGTGCCCGCCGACGGCGGTCGTTCATCAGAGCCGGTCGTCGCGAACGTCACGTCCGCGCCCAGCCCGATCACGTCCCCCGTGCCGTCGTCCAGGGCGAACAGGAACCGCCCTGGCAGCTCCGCCAGGTCCGGACTTCCGCACAGCGCCTCGTCCAGGGCCCGCGCCAGAAGCTCGGTGTCCAGGCATCCGCTGGGGCCGCGACCGCCGAGGGGTGAGGCGACGATGTTGCGTACCCGCTCGTGGGCGGCCGACGGCAGCAGGCCGGCGGCCGCGATGCGGGAGGCGAAGACGGCGGGGGAGCGCAGGCCCCGGACCTGTACGTTCGCCCGGGACGTCAGCTCGATCACCCCCGAGCCCAGCTCGGCCGCGCAGGCCGCGAGCTCGCGCAGTTGCGCGGGTGAGACCGCGCCGCCGGGCAGGCGGACGCGGGCCAGCGGCCCGTCGGCGGCCTCGTGCACCTGTAGCGCCCCCGGGCAGGCGTCACGACGCGTACGGCCGGAAAAGTCGGCTATGGACACGATCAGGATGGTAACGCCACTTCTGGGACGGGTCGGTTCTGCCGTAGGCTCCTGGGTGAGCGATTGCATGTGAGGAAGCCGGTGCGAAACCGGCGCGGTCCCGCCACTGTGACCGGGGAGCGAACCCCACCACAAGGCCACTGCCCGGCGACGGGCGGGAAGGCCGGG
This sequence comes from Nonomuraea insulae, assembly GCF_042656245.1. Taxonomy (NCBI): domain Bacteria; kingdom Bacillati; phylum Actinomycetota; class Actinomycetes; order Streptosporangiales; family Streptosporangiaceae; genus Nonomuraea; species Nonomuraea insulae. Next base: position 82,955 of record NZ_JBHSPA010000047.1, on the reverse strand, counting down.
GTGAGCGCTGATCCGGGAGCCAGGAGACTCCTGCGACCGCGGACACCCGCGACCGGGGCGAGGACCCCGAGGGAGGATCGTGCCTTGCCTGGCGACAGCCGTACCGTCCTGCTGCTCTCGACATCCGACACCGACCTGCTGAGCGCCCGGGCCAGTGGCGCGGCCTACCGTCTGGGCAACCCCGCCCGCCTGACCCCCGAGGACCTGCCCGCCCTGCTGGAGGGCGCCGACCTGGTCGTGGTACGCCTGCTCGGCGGCCGTCGCGCCTGGGAGGAGGGCCTCGACATGCTGCTGGCCGGGCCCCGGCCGGTGGTGGTGCTGGGCGGGGAGCAGGCGCCGGACGCCGAGCTGATGGAGTTGTCCACGGTCAGCGGGGGTGTCTGCGCGGAGGCGCACGCCTACCTGGCGCACGGCGGGCCGGCGAACCTGACCGAGTTGTACGCGTTCCTGTCCGACACCGTCCTGCTGACCGGTCACGGATTCGCCCCGCCCGCACCCGCCCCCACCTGGGGCCGGCTGGAACGCCTCGCGCGTCGTAAGGACGGGCCCGTGATCGGCGTGCTGTACTACCGGGCGCACCACATGGCGGGCAACACGGCGTTCGTGGAGTCGTTGTGCCAGGCCGTCGAGGACGCCGGCGGGCAGGCGTTGCCGATCTTCTGCTCGTCCCTGCGCACCGCCGAGCCCGAGCTGCTCGACACCCTGCGCGCGGCCGACGCGCTGGTGGTCACGGTGCTGGCGGCGGGCGGCTCGCGTCCGGCGACCGCGGGCGCGGGCGGCGACGACGAGGCGTGGGACGTCGGCGCCCTGGCCTCCCTGGACGTGCCGATCCTGCAGGGCCTCTGCCTGACCAGCTCCAGGCAGACCTGGGAGGAGAACGGCGACGGGCTGTCGCCGCTGGACGCGGCCTCGCAGGTGGCGATCCCGGAGTTCGACGGGCGGATCATCACGGTGCCGTTCTCGTTCAAGGAGATCGACGAGGACGGGCTGACCGTGTACGTCGCCGACGCGGAACGGGCCGCCCGGGTGGCGGGCATCGCCGTACGGCACGGGCTGCTGCGGCACACGCCGCCCGCGGAGCGCCGGCTGGTCGTGATGTTGTCGGCGTACCCGACCAAGCACTCCCGCGTCGGCAACGCCGTCGGGCTGGACACGCCGGCCAGCACCGTCCGCCTGCTGGCCAGGCTCGCCGAGGCGGGCTACGACCTGGGCGACGGCTTCCCCGGCGTGGCAGGCCAGGACGGCGACGCGCTCATCCACGCGCTGATCGCCGCCGGGGGACAGGACCAGGACTGGCTGACGGAAGAGCACCTGGCGGGCAATCCGGTACGCATCTCCGCCGCCTCCTACGAGCGCTGGTACCGTACGCTGCCCGCGGACCTGCGTGCCGGGATCGAGCGGCACTGGGGGCCGCCGCCGGGCGAGCTGTTCGTGCACGAGGGCGACATCGTCCTGGCCGCGCTGCGGGCCGGGAACCTGGTCGTCATGGTGCAGCCCCCGCGCGGCTTCGGCGAGAACCCGATCGCCATCTACCACGACCCCGACCTGCCGCCCAGCCACCACTACCTGGCCGCCTACCGCTGGTTGTCGGCCGAGTTCGGGGCGCACGCCATGGTGCACGTCGGCAAGCACGGCAACCTGGAATGGCTCCCTGGCAAGTCGGCCGGCATGTCCGCCGCGTGCGGCACCGACGCCGCCATCGGCGACCTGCCGCTGATCTACCCCTTCCTCGTGAACGACCCCGGCGAGGGCACACAGGCCAAGCGGCGGGCGCACGCCGTGCTGGTGGACCACATGGTGCCGCCGATGGCCCGCGCCGAGACCTACGGGGACATCGCCCGCCTGGAACAACTCCTCGACGAGCACGCCACCATCGCCGCCATGGACCCGGCCAAGCTGCCCGCGATCAGGGCGCAGATCTGGACGCTGATCCAGGCCGCCCGGCTCGACCATGACCTGGGGCTGGCGGACCGGCCGCACGACAGCGCGTTCGACGACCTCATCCTGCACGTGGACGGCTGGTTGTGCGAGGTGAAGGACGCCCAGATCCGCGACGGCCTGCACGTGCTCGGCCAGGCGCCGGCCGGGCAGGTCAGGGTGGACCTGGTGCTGGCGATGTTGCGCGCCCGGCAGATGTGGTCGGGCCGCGAGACCCTGCCCGGGTTGCGCGAGGCGCTCGGCCTGGCCGAGGACGGCACCGCGGGGCTCTCGGCCGTGGACCGGGCCGAGGCCACGGCCCGCGCCCTGGTGGAGGGCATGGAGGAACGCGGCTGGGCGGCGGACGCGGCACCCGAGGTCACCCGCGCGGTCCTCACCACCGACGGTGGCGGGGGGTCGCGTGAGCGGGAGGAGCTGGTCACGCGGGTGCTGGCCTTCGCCGCCACCGAAGTGGTGCCCCGCCTGGCCAGGACCACCGACGAGCTCGACCATGTTCTGCACGCCCTGGACGGTGGCTACGTCCCGGCCGGGCCCAGCGGCTCGCCGTTGCGCGGCCTGATCAACGTGCTGCCCACCGGCCGCAACTTCTACTCCGTGGACCCGAGGGCGGTGCCCAGCCGGCTGGCGTGGGAGACCGGGCAGGCGATGGCCGATTCGCTGCTGGAGCGCTACCGCACCGACACCGGCGAGTGGCCGCGCTCGGTCGGGTTGTCCGTCTGGGGCACCAGCGCCATGCGCACGGCCGGCGACGACGTGGCCGAGGTGCTGGCCCTGCTGGGCATCCGCCCCGAATGGGACGAGGCCTCGCGAAGGGTCACCCGCCTGGAGCCGATCCCCCTCGCCGAGCTCGGCCGTCCCAGGATCGACGTGACCGTCCGCATCAGCGGTTTCTTCCGTGACGCCTTCCCGCACGTGGTGAGCATGCTCGACGACGCCGTACGGCTGGCCGCCGGGCTGGAGGAGCCGGACGAGGACAACTACGTCCGTGCCCACGTCCGTGCCCACGTCACTGAGACCGGCGGCGACGAACGCCAGGCGACGATGCGGATCTTCGGCTCCGCGCCCGGCGCGTACGGGGCCGGCCTGCTGCCGCTCATCGACAGCCGCAACTGGCGCGACGACGCCGACCTGGCCGAGGTGTACGCCGTCTGGGGCGGCTTCGCCTACGGCCGCGACCTCGACGGCGTGGCCGCCCGCCCGCAGATGGAGGAGGCCTACCGCAGGATCGCCGTGGCAGCCAAGAACGTCGACACCCGCGAGCACGACATCGCCGACTCCGACGACTACTTCCAGTACCACGGCGGCATGGTCGCCACCGTCCGCGCGCTCACCGGGAAGGCGCCGGCCGCCTACGTCGGGGACAGCACCCGCCCCGACGCCGTACGTACCCGCACCCTGTCGGAGGAGACCTCACGGATCTTCCGCGCCAGGGTCGTCAACCCGCGCTGGCTGGCCGCCATGCGCCGCCACGGCTACAAGGGCGCCTTCGAGCTGGCCGCGACCGTGGACTACCTGTTCGGCTACGACGCCACCACCGGCGTGATGGCCGACTGGATGTACGACAAGCTCACCGAGACGTACGTGCTCGACCCCGAGAACCAGGAGTTCATGGCCGCCTCGAACCCGTGGGCGCTGCACGGCATCGCCGAACGCCTCCTCGAGGCCGCCGAGCGCGGCATGTGGCAGCACCCCGACCCGGAGATCCTGCGCGGCCTGCAGGAGGTCTACCTCAAGGCCGAGGGCGACCTGGAGGACGACACCAACCGCTGAGCCAGCCCAGGCGCCCCCGCCCAGTGCAGGTGCAGGTAGGAGGCGGTCACCCGCGCATCACCGTACCCGTCGGCGCCACCCTCCCACCGAAACAACGGCGCACCCCCGTCCTCGTCGGCGGCGTTCGCCCGGCGGGATGGCGGCTCGCTCTCGTACGTGACGGTGGTGCGGTGGAACTCGTGCCCGCGCAGGCGCTCGCCCGCCCTCGTGAGCGGCGATCGCCTCACGGCGACGGCGTCGCGGTAGCCGAGGGTCAGCCGGGACGTCATCCGAGCCCGCCCGGGCACCCGCCCGCACATGCGCTGCCCGTCCAGTTCGTCGCACAGGTACAGCAGCCCCGCGCACTCGGCCGCGATCGGCCCGGCGAAGGTCGCCACCTGTGCGCGCAGGGGAGCGTTGGCGGCGAGTTCGGCGGCGTACACCTCGGGGAACCCGCCGCCGATCACGAGCGCGGCGGCCCCGTCCGGCAGCTTCTCATCACGCAACGGGTCGAACACCGCGACGTCCGCGCCCGCCGCCCGCAGCAACTCCACGTGCTCGGCATACCCGAACGTGAACGCCGCCCCACCCGCCACCGCCACCACCGGCCGGTCACCCACCGCCTCGTCCGCCACCGGCCTGTCACAGGCGCCCCCGAGCGTCGAGCCCGGCATCACCAGCGCGGGCTCCCAGGGGGAGGCGTCCAGCGGGGGAGCCGACCTCGCCAATCGCAGCAGCGCGTCGAGATCGCACGACCGTGCCATCAGCGCCCCCAGCCGATCCACCGAGGCCACCGCCTCGCTCTCCCGCTCGGCCACCGGAACCAGCCCCAGATGCCGCGACGGGGTGGACACGGCATCGTCGCGCCGAATCGCACCCAGTACCGGCACACCCACCCCCTCCAGCGCGGCCCGGCACAACTCCTCATGCCGATCCGACCCCACCCGGTTCAGCACCACCCCGCCCACCCGCACCAGCGAATCGAACGTCGCGAACCCGTGCACCACGGCCGCCACCGACCTGCTCTGCCGCGCGGCGTCCACCACCAGCACCACCGGCGCGTCCAGCAGCCTCGCGACGTGCGCGGTCGAGGCGAAGTCCGTCGCCCCCCTGCCGTCGAACAGGCCCATCACCCCTTCGACCACCGCCACGTCGCACCCCGCCGCCCCATGCAGGAACAGCGGCCCCACCCGCTCCTCACCGACCAGCCACGGATCAAGATTGCGCCCCGGCCGCCCGGTGGCCAGCGCGTGGTAGCCGGGATCGATGTAGTCAGGCCCCACCTTGTGCGGCGAGACCTTCAACCCCCGTGCCCGCAGCGCCGCCATCAGCCCCGTCGCCACCGTCGTCTTGCCGCTCCCCGACGACGGCGCGGCGACGACCAGCCGAGGAACTACCACTCGATGCCCTTCTGCCCCTTCTGCCCGGCGTCCATGGGATGGCGTACCTTGCCCATCTCCGTCACCAGATCGGCCGCCTCGATCAGCCCCTCGGGCGCGTCCCTGCCGGTGATCACCACATGCTGGTTGCCCGGCCGCCCGGTGAGCGCCGCCAGCACGTCATCGAGGTCCAGCCAGCCCCACTTCAGCGGATAGGTGAACTCGTCCAGCACGTAGAACCGGTACGTCTCGGCCGCCAGATCACGCTTGATCTGCTCCCATCCCTCGCGGGCGTCGGCCGCATGGTCCTCCTCGGTGCCGGGCCGCTGGATCCACGACCAGCCCTCGCCCATCTTGTGCCAGGTCACCGAGCCGCCCTCGCCCGAGTCGCCCAGCACCTTGAGCGCCCGCTCCTCGCCGATCCGCCACTTGGCGGACTTCACGAACTGGAACACCCCGACCGGCCACCCCTGGTTCCACGCCCGCAACGCCATCCCGAAGGCGGCCGTCGACTTACCCTTGCCGGGGCCGGTGTGCACCATCAGCAGCGGCCTGGTGCGACGCTGCCGGGTGGTGAGCCCGTCGTCCGGCACGACATCCGGCTTCCCCTGCGGCATGATCAGACCACCTTCCCGCGCTGACGACCGACCTCGGACTCACGAACAGCCCCGGCCTCTCGAACGACCCCGGCTCCTCGAACGGCCTCGGCCTCACGACCGGTCCCGGATTCGCGAACGGCCCTGGCCTCACGGCCGGTTCTGTGTTCGCGAACGACGGAGTCGAGGTCGGACAGGGAGTCGAGCGCGACGAGCCGGGCACGCAACCGCGACGCCAGCCGCACCGCCAGGCCGAGCCGGACCGGCCCGCTCTCGCAGTCCACCACCACCGACGCCGTGCCCTCCAGCAGCCCGGCGGCCCGATCCACGTCCCCGCCCGCCGTGGCGCGCCCATCGGTCACCACCACCAGCAACGGCCGCCTGGCCGGATCGCGCAACCGCTCCACGCGCAGCACCTCGGCCGCCCGCGCCAGCCCCGCCGCCAGCGGCGTGCGCCCACCGGTCGGCAGCGTACGCAACCGCGCAGCCCCAGCCTCCACCGACGAGGTAGGCGGCAGCGCCACCTCGGCCCCGGAACCGCGGAACGTCACCAGCCCCACCTTGTCGCGCCGCTGGTAGGCGTCGAGCAGCAGGCTGAGCACGGCCGTCTTGACGACGGTCATCCGCTTGCGCGCCGCCATCGACCCGCTCGCGTCCACCACGAACAGCACGAGGTTGCCCTCCCTGCCCTCCCGCACCACCTCGCGCAGGTCGTCCCCGCGCAACACCAGCCCGGGCCCGCGGCGACCCCGCTCCCGCTGATGTGGCGCCGCCGCCAGCATGGTCGCCATCACATGCAGATCACGCACCTGCCCGGAGGGCCGGCGCGATCCGGTGCTCCTCCCATGCGGCGTACGCGACCGCGACCGCCGCCCGGTCGCCCCCTCCCCGAGCCCGGGAACCTCCAGCAACGGCACCCGGTACGGCGCCGCCACCCCGTCCACCCGGCCCCCGCCAGGAACCCCTTGCCCGGCATGAGCCGGCTCGGTCACCCGATCCGTACCCTCTTCCCCGGCCGGCTCCGATCCCGTGCGCCCCTCGGGCGACGCGTCCACGTGCTCGTCCCGTCGCCCGTCCGCCTGATCGGCTCCCCGCCCGTCCACGTGCTCGTCCCGAAGCCCGTCCGCCTGACCGGCTCCCCGCCCGTCCGGCCCTCCGGCATCCGTGCCGTCTCCGTCCGCGTCAGGGCCGGAGCCGTCCGAACCAGGACCAAAGCCGTCGGCGTCAGGACCGGCGTCGCCCGACGGCCCACCATCGGAACCGTCCTGATCGTCCGGATCGTCATCCTCAGAAGTACGCTCCAGCAGCTCATCGAGCATCGCCTCGTCCAGCCCCGGCGCGTCGAACGGATCCCGCCGCCGCCGATGCGGCAACGACAGCCGGGCCGCCGCGCGTACATCCTCGACAGTCACCACCTCCCGCCCCCGCCAGGCGGCGTGGGCGATGGCCGCGTTCGCCGTGACGAGGTCGGCCCGCAGCCCGTCCACCTCGAACGCCGCGCACACCGTGGCGATCTGCCGCAGCCGCGCGTCCGGCAGCCGCACACCGGCCACCCGCTCCCGGGCGGCGGCGATGTGGCCCGCCAGCTCCGACTCCTCCCGAGCCCACCTGGCCGCGAACGTCGCGGGGTCGGCGTCGAAGGCGAGCCGTCGCCGTACCACCTCGGCCCGCTCCACGGGATCGCGCGAGGCCCGTACCTCGACCGTCAGCCCGAACCTGTCCAGGAGCTGCGGGCGCAGCTCACCCTCCTCCGGGTTCATGGTGCCCACCAGCAGGAACCGGGCGGCGTGCCGGACCGACACGGACTCGCGCTCGACGTAACAGGTGCCCAGGGCGGCCGCGTCGAGCAGCAGGTCCACCAGGTGGTCGTGCAGGAGGTTCACCTCATCGACGTACAGGACGCCCCGGTGCGCGGCGGCCAGCAGCCCTGGTTCGAACGCCTTCACACCCTCCGTCAGCGCCCGCTCCACGTCGAGCGATCCCGCCAGGCGGTCCTCCGACGCGCCCACGGGCAACTCGACCAGCGTGGCCGGGCGGTTCACCCCTTCGGCGCCGGGTTCATGCGGTCCGTCCGGGCACTCGGGATCGGGGGTCGCGGGGTCGCAGGCGAACCGGCAGCCGGGCACGACCGCCACCGCCGGCAGCTGGGCCGCCAGCGCGCGGACGATGGTGGATTTCGCGGTTCCCTTCTCACCCCGTACGAGCACCCCGCCCACCCGGGGCGAGACCGCGTTGAGCACCAGCGCCAGCTTCAGGTCGCCGAGCCCGACGACGGCGCTGAACGGGTAGGTGTTGATCAAGACGAAACCTTCCGATTGACATGGGCCACCCGCCAGCCGCCCCGGGTGACGGTCAGCTCTGTGGTGGACAGCGGCGCGAGGTCGAAACGGGCGGTGGCCAGCGGGCCCAGCCCCAAGGCGTGGCCGAGCGCCGCCCTGATTGCCCCGGCATCGCAGATGGCGACCCCCTCGCGCACCGCTTCGAGCCAGCCCGCCACCCTGGCCGCCGCCGCGGCCAGGCTCTCGCCGCCGTGCGGCGCCGCGTGCGGATCGGCGAGCCACGCGGCCAGCGCCTCAGGCTCCTCCCCGGCGACCCGCTCGTACGACAGACCGCGCCACCGCCCGCACCCGGCCTCCCCGAGGGCCGGAGCCTCACGGGCCTCCAGCCCCATGGCGACGGCGGTCTGCCACGCGGCCCGGACGGGAGCAACCCAGACGGGTGTTCCCGCCGCGACCGGCGAGGCGGCGGCCCTGGCCAGGCTCGCCGCGTCGGCCTCCTCATCACCGGGAAAGCGGGCAGCCCGCATCCCCGGCGTCGTGGCGTGCCGGACGAACAACAACCGAGCTCAGCCCGGCTCGGCGGCACCGACAGGAACGGCCTGCCGCGCCGCCCGGTCGCTCACCCACCCGAACAGCACGCCGAAGGCCGCCCAGAAGACGAGTTGCGTACCGATCGAGGCGAGCCTGAACTCCCACAGCAGCGTGGCGGGGAACCCGTCGGGCACCTCGTTGACCGTGGGCAGCAACACCCACGCCGCCACCACGGGAACGAGGAAGGCGACCGCGGCCGACCCCCATCGAACCCACGGATCGGGGGAGACGACCCGCCGGGCCGTCGCGACCGCGATCGCCACCGCCGCCAGCCCCACGAGGACCATCACCACGTAGAGCAGCGTGCGGCTGTTGATCGTCGCCGGATCGCCGACAGCGGGCGGATTAGCTGGATATTTCACGAAGGGAACAAGAATGATCGCGACGAACGCCGTACCGGCGGCGACCAGGCCCAGCCGCCCGTCCGAGCGCGGCCCGACCCGTCCGCGCAGACCCGCGAAGACCAGGGCGAACACACCGCCCACGGCCAGCCCGTAGAGCCCGGTCGCGAGGAAGAGCCCGGCCTTCTGCACCGGCCTGCTCACCTCGGCCTCGTCGCCATGGTCATGCCCGGCCTCGGCGGCCGGAGCGGCCGCCTCCTCCAGGGCGATGGCACTGTCCACGCGCGGCTCACCGAAGAAGAAGGCGAATCCGCCCGCCAGAAATCCGGCCAGCAGGCCCATGAGCAGGCCCCTGACCAGCAGGGTGCGTACCATGCCTCGCCCTTAGTGGCAGGGCACGCCGAGCAGATGCCGCCCGTCGTGCATCAACTCGTGCAGGAAGGCGCCCGTCTGGGAGACGGCGCCGTTGTCCATCAGGACCAGGTACGCGACGAGCAGCAGCAAGGGCACGGCCAGCAGCCAGGGCCGCAGGCGCGGCAGGGGAATGGCGGATGGTGTGGTCAGGTCACTCATAAGAGCCTCCTCAGGGATGACGCGTCCCGCTTGGTGAGGTCACGGTCGCCAAGCGACCTGGCTCCCGGGATCTACGTCCCGGATACAGTGGCGCGTCCGCACCGGCATCTCACCGGATTTCCCTTGGACAACCGTGAAATCTACCGGAACGTATCCTTTCCTCCCGTTCGCGTCAATACGTCGATCTCGGCGCAGGGGGCAGCGATTCGAGGCCGGGGAAGACCGCGGACCAGAGACGATCCGCGTCATGACGCCGGAGAGCGCGGCAGATCCTGGGGGCCTTGGACAGGATCTGCCGCGCTCTCCGGAGTTCCGAGAGTGAAGCTCACCCACCCTGCCCTCCTCCGCGTCGCTAAACACGGCGTGTGCGCGGGCCCCGTTCCAAGATCAGAGTTCGTGTCCAGGCCGCGGAAACGCCACACCGGCCATGTCGCCCTTAGAGATTTGCCCCCTTTGGCCTGCGATTGTGGCAGGAGAGCTGCCATCATGGGCACACGGTGCGTGATTTCGGGTAGGAGGGGCCGATGTCCACGCCTGCCCCCGACAGGTTCCCCAACGGGGCCGAGACTTGGCCGATCAGCCACGATCTGGCGGCACTGCGCGACCTGGTGCACCGGCACGGACAACGGGCCGGACTGGCCTCGCAGCGCGGAGACGATCTGGCGCTGGCGGTCAACGAGGCGGTCACCAACGTGCTCGACCACGCCGGAGGGCGCGGCTGGGTGCGGTTCCGGGTCGATGACGGCTTCCTCACCGTCGATGTCGTCGATCGCGCGGGCCGGCTCGGCCCGGAGGCCCGCCCGGACGAGCGCCCGCCGGCCGGCCCGCACGGGTACGGCCTGTGGGTGATGCACCACCTGTGCGACGAGGTCGTCATCACCCGAGGCAGCGGCACTTCGCAGGTACGGCTCCGGATGAAACGCGCCCGGGCCAACGGCCGGCCCGCACGGCACCTGTCGGAAGCGACGCGCCCCCCATCTCCGTGATGAGGGCGGGGCACCGCCTCCCAACAGGCGTTTCTCCTGCGCACGGCCCGCTGGGAAGCCACTTCGCCCGCGTACGTGATCGTATTGTTACCTCCCGGTGAGAGTAGCCGGTCGGTCAGCGGTCAGAGATCGGGTTGAGGTCCAGCAGAGGGCTTCGTCTCGCAAGACGTACGAGGCGCGCTTCTGTCTGGACTTTTTGTTTTGGACGGAGCGGCCTGCACAGCCGAGAGCAGGAACACTGTCATGACCGTTCAGGACATCGCGATCACCGACCTGACCGCCGAAGAACTCCTCGTGGCCATGGTCGAGCCCGATATCTCCGATGAGCACCGGATGAGGCTGCGCGAGCGGCTCGTTGAGATGCACCAATGGCTGGTCGCCGAGGTCACCCGCCGCTACGGGCACCGCGGCGAACCGCTGGAGGACCTGCGGCAGGCCGCCTACGTCGGCCTGGTCAAGGCCATCAACGGGTTCGACGCCGGCCTGGGCCACGATTTCCGCGGATACGCCGCCGTCACCGTGACGGGCGAGGTCAAACGACACTTCCGCGATCGCACCTGGGCGATCCGGGTGCCGCGTGTCTACCAGGAGCGCCGCTCCGAGCTCAACCGGATCACCGGCGAGCTCACCCACCTGCTCGGCCGCTCGCCGACGGTGGCCGAACTGGCGGCCAAGATGAACCTGTCGGAGGAGGATGTACTGCTGGCCATGGACGCTTCGTCGGCCTACAGCACCCTGTCCCTGGACGCCCCGGTCGGCACGGACGACGGCGACTCGGCCTGCCTGGGCGACTTCATCCCCGCCTACGACCAGGCCCTGGACACGCTGGTCGACGCGCAGGCGGTCAAGCCGCTCATCGACGCGCTGCCGGACCGGGAGAGGAACATCCTGCTCCTGCGCTTCTACGGCAACCTGACCCAGGCCGAGATCGCCACCGAGTTCGGCATCTCCCAGATGCACGTCTCACGCATCCTGCGCGCCGTACTGACCCAGCTGCGCCAGGCCCTCCTCACCTCCACGGACCGCCGCCCCACCCGCGCGGCCGCCTGACCACCCGGCAGACCAGCCCCGCCGCAGCGGCGTCGCCGCTGAGACGGGGCTGATCCATTCCCTCATGCCGGTCCCTCATGCCGGGGTACGAGAGCTCCCGATCCGGCAGGACCTTCCCGGCGTCACGAAGCCGGTCGATCTCCCCCAACAGCGGCCGGCGGCGAGCCACGAACAGAACGGTCCTGTGGAAGATGGACCGCGTACGTCATCTTCCACAGGACCCTCGACAACCCCGGTGCCACGACAGGGCACAGGTCAGTGACGGATGCCGCGCCTGCCGTACAGGCTGACAGTGAGGATGACGCCGACAGCGGCGACGGCGATCTGGAGCAGCAGCTCGATCCAGTCGATGCCGCCGGTCTCGGCCACGCCGAACGCGCCGGCGATGAAGGTGCCGATGAAGGCGGCCACGATGCCGACCACGATGGTCAGCCAGATCGGGATGTTCTGCTTGCCCGGGACGACCAGGCGGCCCAGCGCGCCGATGATGGCGCCGATGACGATGGCGGTGATGATGCCGGTGATGGTCATGTGCTGCTCCCTGCTATCGGGGGGATAAAGCTGATCACCGACTGCCCGGCAAAGACCGGCGTATGCCTCATCGCCAGGATCCGATGCGAGTCGCGACGCGTGCGGGGGCTTGGATGCCGAGCCGGTAGCCGGCTTCGTCAGTTCAGCTGGATCCCGACCAGGCAGGTGTCGTCATCGGTGTCGGAATGGTTGTGGGTGAGCAGGTTGTCCAGGCGGTGTTCCAGGCTCGTCGTCGGATAGATGGCTGTGCGCAGCAGTTGCGCTTGTGAGTGCTGCAGGGTGCGGTCTCGCCGTTCGATCAACCCGTCGGTGTACATCAGGAGGATGTCGTCCGTCGCGAGCTGGATCTGCCTCTCCTCGTAGTCGGCCTCCGACACGGCGCCCAGCATGATCCCGTTGATCAGGTCCAGTTCCACCGCCTCGCCCTGCCTGATCAGGATGGGCGGGAGGTGGCCCGCTCTGGCCCAGCGCAGGATGCGGGTCTCCGGATCGTAGAGGCCGAGGATCGCGGTGGCCGTCACCTGGTCGGTCAGGTGGTGGGTGACCAGGTTGAGCCAGGCCAGCAGCTGGGCGGGGCCCGCTCCTGTGGCGGCCAGGCCGCGCAGCGCGTTGCGGAGCACGACCATGCCGGTGGCGCCTTCGATCCCGTGCCCGGCCACGTCGCCGACGGACAGCATGATCTGCTTGCTCGGCAGGACGACGGCGTCGTACCAGTCGCCGCCGACGAGGTGCTCCTGTTCCGCGGGGCGGTAGCGGACGGCGATCTGCAGGTCGAAGGTCTCCATCGGCTCCCGCTTGGGAGGCATGATCGCCTGCTGTAACTGCAGGGCCAGGCGGTTGCGTTCCGCGGACTGCTGCTCGGAGTGGGCGAGCTGGTCGCGGGTGGCCGCCAGGGCCACTTCAGTCCAGTGCTGGGAGGAGATGTCCTGGTAGGCGCCGCGGATGGCCAGGGGTCGCCCGCCCTCGTCGAGGACGGGTTCTGCGACGACCCTGATGTGCCGGGCGATCCCGTCGGAGCGCTGCAGGCGGAAGGCCGTCGACGCGGATCTGCGGTGATGCAGCACGGTGTGCAGGAAGCGGCCGATCGCCGCGGCGTCGTCCGGGTGGCAGTGCTCGGCCAGGCGTTCCAGAGGAATGGGCTGCTCGCCGTCCGTCAGGCCGTAAAGGGCGTACAGCTGGTTGTTCCAGAGGATTCGCCCGGTGGCCGTGTTCTGCTCGAAGCCGCCGATGCGGCCCAGCCGCTGCGCGTGTTGCAACAGGTTGGCGAGCTGGGTCGACTCGTCCCGCAGACGCCAGATGAGCAGGACGGCGTCGCGGTGGCGGGTGATGCTGACGGCGGCGTCGCTGGACAGCGGCACCTGATCCACCAGCGCGGTCAGGGTCATCTTCTCGGCGCGGTACGGCTCGCCGGTGGCGTGGACGCGCTCGATCTTCTCCCACAACCCGCCCTCCTCGGCCGCCAGCGGGTACGCCTCAAGCATCAGGGCGCCGGCGACCATGGTCCGCGGACGCCCGGCCGGATCGGCGAACGCGGCATTGGCGTGCTGGATGCGGAAGTCGCCGAGCCTGCCGTCCTCATCCAGGTAGGGACAGAGCACGAGCGCCGCGTCCGGCAGCCCGTCGGCCAGGTCGACCAGCTCGGGCAGCGTCTGCAGGTCGTGGTCCGATGCCGGCCTGTCGGGAGCTTCCAGCGTGTACGCGCACAACTCGGCCAGCGCCTCGATCTGCTTGCGGACCTGCGGAGGCTGCACCGGCAGAGAATGCGGCCAGCCCACCTCCAGGACGGCGAAGATCCGTCCCCCGGTGCCCGCCGGCACGGCCACCCGGCCACCCGGTGTGTCCCGACCGCCGATGGAGGGCAGGCCGAGAGCGGACAGGTCCTTGATCCAGACACTTTCGCGCTTCACCAGCGCGCGACGGGCCGGCGTCTCGACCCCCGGCGGGACGTAGCGCCACCGCCTGGCCTCCTCGGCGCCGAAACCGGCGTAACCGACCAGGGTGAGCGAGCCGTCGGGGCCGGCCTCCCAGGCGGCCACGGCCGTCGCGCCGAGCGGGGTGAGCGCGTGCTCCAGCAGCGACTCCACCACCGCCTGAGCGTCGGTGGCCTGCAACGCGCCGCTCTCCGCGCGGCGCAGCCGTACCGCGACGTCGGCCGCTTCGCGGGACAACTCCTCGGACTGTGTGTAGGCCAGGAACGCGCGCGCGGCCTCGCTGATCCGGTCCTGCGCCGCCTGGTTGATGATGTCGGCGGCCAGTTCGAGCTGGGTCAGGCCGGCCTGCTCGGCCAGCGTGGCCAGTTGCTGGGCCGCGCCGCTCACGCTGAGGCGCAGGCGCTCGATCAGCACACCCTTGGCCACCTCGATGAGGGCCCGGCCCTCGGCGGCCATCTGGGCCCGAAGGACCTCCCTGCGCAGCCGTTCGATCGTGGCCGCGAGCCTGCCGACGTTCGTCTCCGTTCCCGGCTCAGCGGAGCCGGGAACGAAGGAAGCATCAGGCGGCGGTGGGTTGTGCACGGTGTCGCTCCTTGCCGATGGTGCTTCAACCTCAGGGAACGGACTGCGCCTACGCGATGACCCAGTGCCGGATCCGCTCGATGAGATGGTCGGCGTCGACCGGCTTGGTCACGTAGTCGCTGGCTCCCGCCGCCAGACTCTTGTCCCGGTCGCCCGGCATGGCCTTGGCCGTGACGGCGATGATCGGCAGCTCCGCGTACCGCGTCATCTGCCGGATCCGCGCGGTGGCGGCGTAGCCGTCCATCTCCGGCATCATCACGTCCATCAGGACGAGATCGATCTCGGGATGGGCGGTCAACGTGTCGATGCCCACGCGGCCGTTCTCGGCGTGCAGCACCTGCATGCCGTGGATCTCGAGCATGCTGGTCAGCGCGTAGAGGTTGCGCGTGTCGTCGTCCACGACCAGCACGGTCCGGCCGGTGAGCGTGTCGTCGACCTCCTGCCCGGCGGCCGGACCCACCTGTTGTGGCCTGACCAGCGGCAGCACGTCTCCAGGCTGGTCGGCCGTCAGGTGCAGCGCGATGCGCTCGCGCATCTCGTCGAGGCTCGACAGCAGCTCCAGCGGCTGGCCGCCGCGGCGCGCCTGCAGCCGCGCCTCCTGCTGAGGGTTGGCCCGCCAGTTGTTGTGGGCCAGGACGGGGACGGCCTGCAGGGCCGGGTCACCGTCCATCGCCTCCAGCAGCTGGTAAGCCACCTGGCCCGGCATGTCGAGATCGATCACGATAAGGTGGCAGGGCTCGGCCGCCAGCGTGGCGGCCGCCTCCTGCGCCCCGACGGCCGTGACGATCTCCACCGCGCTGTCCCTGGTGGGCGCCAACTCGGTCAGGACGCTCTCGGCCACCAGCGAGAGCAACCCGCGCGGCCGCTCCTCGATGATCAGAACCCGGCGCTGCTGCTGAACGGACGACCTGCTGGCGGCCGCCTCGGAGGCGACCGGGGCGGTCGGTGAGACGGGATGCTCCGCGAAGTCCGGCCGGGCGATCGGCAGGTAGAGCGTGAACGCGCTGCCCTGCCCGGGGACGCTCTGGGCGACGATGGCGCCGCCGAGCAGGTAGGCGATCTCCCTGCTGATCGACAGCCCGAGGCCGGTGCCGCCGTACTTGCGGCTCGTGGTGCCGTCGGCCTGCTGGAACGCGCCGAAGATCACCTCAAGCTGCTGCTCGGCGATGCCGATGCCGGTGTCGATCACCCTCAGCGCGATGGCCGCGCCATGCGGGCGCACCGGCGGGGGCAGCTCGGACTGGGCCGCCATCTCGATCCGGAGCTCGACGCTGCCCGTCTCGGTGAACTTGACCGCGTTCGACAGCAGGTTGCGCAGCACCTGGCGCAGCCGGGAGTCATCGGTCAGCACGTCCAGCGGGATGCCCGGAGCGGACACGATCCGGAAGTCGAGGCTCTTCTGCGTGGTCATCGGCCGGAACGTGGCCTCGACGTACTCCAGAAGCTGCCGGAGAGAGACCGGTTCGGGGTTGATGTCCATCTTGCCCGCTTCGACCTTGGACAGGTCGAGGATGTCGTTGATGAGCTGCAGCAGGTCGGAGCCGGCCGAGTGGATGATCCCGGCGTACTCGACCTGCTTGGCCGTCAGGTTGCGCGTGTGGTTCTGGGCCAGGAGCTGGGCCAGGATGAGCAGCGAGTTGAGCGGGGTGCGCAGCTCGTGGCTCATGTTGGCCAGGAACTCACTCTTGTAGGAGGAGGCCAGCGACAACTGCTGGGCCCGGTCCTCCAGCTCCTGCCTGGCCTGCTCGATCTCCAGGTTCTTGGTCTCGATGTCCTGGTTCTGCCGGACCAGCAGGCTGGCCTTCTCCTCCAGCTCGGCGTTCGAGCGCTGCAACTCCTCCTGCTGGTTCTGCAGCTCCTCCGAGCGGGCCTGCAGCTCGGTGGCCAGCCGCTGCGACTCACCCAGCAGCTCGTCGGTACGCGCGTTGGCCACGATCGTGTTCAGGTTGACCCCGATCGTCTCCATGAGCTGGTCCAGGAACGCCATGTGCACCGGCGTGAACGTGTACACCGAGGCCAGCTCGATCACCCCGAGCACCTGCTCCTCGACCACGATCGGCAGCACGATGACCGACCCGGGGGAGGACTGGCCCAGGCCGGAGCCGATGGTGATGTAGCCGCCCGGGATGTCGTTCAAGGCGATGGTGCGACGGGTGTGCGCCGCCTGGCCGATCAGCCCCTCGCCCATCTGGAAACTGGAGCGCCGGTCCGGACCCGCCAGGTAGCCGTAGGCGCTGATCAGCCGCAGCTCCTCGTCGCCGGCCAGGAAGAAGGCGCCGTACTGGGCGGCGACCAGCGGCGCCAGCTCGTTCATGACCAGCTCGGCCACGGTGGCCAGGTCGCGGTGGCCCTGCATGAGGCCGGACATGCGGGCCAGGTTGGACTTGAGCCAGTCCTGCTGCTCATTGGCGCTGGTCGTCTCGCGCAACGACTTCACCATCGAGTTGATGTTGTCCTTCAGATCCGCCAGCTCGCCCTCGGCGTCCACGGTGATGGACCGGGTCAGGTCACCGGAGGTGACGGCGCTGGTCACCTCGGCGATGGCGCGCACCTGCCGGGTGAGGTTCCCGGCCAGCTCGTTGACGTTCTCCGTCAGCCGCTTCCACGTGCCCGACACGCCCTCGACCTCGGCCTGGCCGCCCAGTCTGCCCTCGCTGCCGACCTCACGGGCCACGCGGGTGACCTCGGCCGCGAACGCGGAGAGCTGGTCGACCATCGTGTTGATCGTGGTCTTGAGTTCCAGGATCTCGCCGCGGGCGTCCACGTCGATCTTGCGGGTCAGGTCGCCCTTCGCCACCGCGGTGGTGACCTGGGCGATACTGCGCACCTGGTTGGTCAGGTTGTCGGCCATGGAGTTGACGTTGTCGGTGAGGTTCTTCCAGGTGCCGGCCACGTTGGGCACGCGCGCCTGGCCGCCGAGCTGTCCCTCGGTGCCGACCTCGCGGGCCACACGGGTGACCTCGTCGGCGAACGCGCTGAGCGTGTCGACCATGGTGTTGATCGTCTGGGCCAGTGCGGCGACCTCGCCCTTGGCCTCGACGGTGATCTTCTGCGACAGGTCGCCCCTGGCCACCGCCGTGGCGACCTGGGCGATGCTGCGTACCTGGCTGGTCAGGTTGGAGGCCATGACGTTGACGTTGTCGGTGAGGTCCTTCCACGTCCCCGACACGCCCCGGACCGTGGCCTGGCCGCCCAGGTTGCCTTCGGTGCCGACCTCGCGGGCCACGCGGGTGACCTCGTCGGCGAACGCGGAGAGCTGGTCCACCATCGTGTTGATGGTCTCCTTCAGCTCCATGATCTCGCCGCGGGCATCGACCCGGATCTTCTGCGTCAGGTCGCCCTTGGCCACCGCAGTGGTCACCTGGGCGATGCTGCGTACCTGGGCGGTGAGGTTGTCGGCCATGACGTTCACCGACTCCGTCAGCGCCTTCCACGTGCCGGACACGCCCTTGACATCGGCCTGGCCACCGAGTCTGCCGTCGGTGCCGACCTCGCGGGCCACCCTGGTGACCTCGTCGGCGAAGGAGGAGAGCTGGTCGACCATCGTGTTGAGGGTGTTCTTCAGCTCCAGGATCTCGCCGCGCGCCGAAACGGTGATCTTCTGCGACAGATCGCCGCGTGCCACCGCCGTCGCGACCTGGGAGATGTTACGCACCTGGTCGGTCAGGTTGTCGGCCATGAAGTTCACCGAGTCGGTCAGGTCGCGCCAGGTGCCGGCCACGCCCTTCACGTCGGCCTGACCACCGAGCTGACCCTCCGTGCCGACCTCGCGGGCCACCCTGGTGACCTCGGCGGCGAAGGAGGAGAGCTGGTCGACCATCGTGTTGACGGTGTTCTTCAGCTCCAGGATCTCGCCGCGGGCATCCACGGTGATCTTCTGCGACAGGTCGCCCTTGGCCACCGCCGTGGTGACCTGGGCGATGCTGCGTACCTGGTCGGTGAGGTTGCCCGCCATGGCGTTGACGGACTCTGTGAGGTCCTTCCACGTGCCCGACACCGCCGGGACGTCCGCCTGGCCGCCCAGCCGGCCGTCGGTGCCGACCTCCCGCGCCACCCGGGTCACCTCGGAGGTGAACAGGGACAGCTGGTCCACCATGCCGTTGAAGACCGAGGCGATCTCCCCGAGGAGTCCGTCGGCGTCGTCCGGCAGCCGGGTGCGGAAGTCGCCGTCACGCACCGCCGTCAGACCAGCGAGCAGCTGACGCAGCTCGGGCTCGCCCACCTCGTCACCGCTGATGGTGGCCCGTGAACCGCGAGATTTCGTATCACTCATGTCCACCCCGTCGCTCCTGTCAGATGGACGGCCATCGCCCCACAGCGGAGATGGCACACCAAGGTGAAACATCGCAGGATATTGCAGCCCTAGGCTCTCCTCCGGAGAGTACTAGAGCACATAAGGTTGTGGCCCTACCCCTGAAAAGGGCAACGGGTCACGGCACGCAATACGTTTCCATAGCCGTACCGGAGCGCCAGTCGGCGGCGCTTAGCCCGGTTGGTGTGGTTAGCCGCCTTAACGGAGGTAAGAATGGCAACGACTCCGCCTCGAATTCATCCGGTGCCCCACTCCGGGAGGAACTGATCGCTGCGATGGACGACCTCGATCCGCAGCTGGCCCTCACCCGCACCACCTATCCGCAGGCGCAGGTCATCCACGCGGCGGGCGTCCTCGACTATCTGCACGCGCCGCTGTTCCGCGTCCAGATAGACGCTGCCCTGTGTAACAACCCGCTCGACCTGATCCTGGAGTTGTCCGGCGTGCAATTGTGCGACTCCTCCGGCCTGTCCGAGTTGCTCGACGCCCGCCGGCAGGCCGAGGCCGCGAAAGTCCGGCTGATGCTGGCCGCGGTGCCGGGCAACTTGAGACGCCAGCTCACCATCACCGGGCTGGCCGCGGTGTTCGACAGCTATCCCACGCTGGACGACGCCCTGCGGCAGGACCGCCCGCCCACCCGCTCCTCCTGATCAGTCCCGGGTCAGGTGCTCCCTGCTGAGGGCGAACAGGTCCGGCGGATCGCCGCTGGTGGCGTGTGCGGCGTACCAGCCGATCACGCAGGCGCGGCCGTCCATCTCCACGGTGGCGACCGCGTTGTGGAACCATGGGCCGCGCCGGATCCGCCAGGCGAACGGGGCCGCTCGCACGCCGGCCGCGCGCGCCAGAGCACGGCCGATCAAGCCCGCCAGGCCGAAGGAGGCGATGCCGTTCGCCAATCGCAGCAGCCTGCTCAGCGGGTTGCGGATCGGCGAGCACACCGCCTGATAGACGTTGCTCACCGCGTTCTTGATCTTCGCCTGGGCGAGGTAGGAGTAGTGCACGTCGCCGGACAGCAGCACCACACTGGCCGGCGGCCGCCCGGCACCGCCGGCGCCGGTGCTGATCCGCACGATCAGCCGGGACAGAGCGAAGAAGCTGCGCCCGAAGGCGCCCCAGTGCTCCAGATCGAGCGTCTGCCGTATGCGTTCGCCGGCCCGGGCCGCCCAGGGCCCCCACCGGCCCTCGCACACCGCCTCGTTCCAGCTCTCCAGGTAGTGCAGCCCGGCGGGCAGCAGCACGGGCACCGACGAGCCGATCAGCAGATGATCCACCTCGCCCGCGGTGGCCTGCTCGGCGAACCAGTCCCACTCCTGCTCATCCACGATCGCCCGTCCCCCTGGCTTGAGCGTGCGCGCGCACCGTGAGTCCAGCACGATGAGCCGGTTGCGGCCAAGCCGGCGCACATAGCTCCACCGGTTCTGCGACGGATCCTGGTCGGCCTGCCAGGCGAACTCGTCCAGCAGCGCGCCACCGTCCCCATCCGCCGAGCGCAGCGCCTCCAGCAGCGGGTCCGTCGCCCGTTCCGCCGGCGGCAGATTGCCCAGATGCTGATAAATCCAGTACGAGCCCAGCCCGGCCACCACCCGGCGGCGCCACCAGGGCTGGGCCAGCATCTCCTCGCGCCAGTCGTGGGAGGTGTTCCAGTCGTCGCGCAGATCGTGATCATCGAAGATCATCATCGTCGGGATCGTCGACAGCAGCCAGCGGACCGCCGGATCGGACCAGGCCAGCCGGTACAGCTCGGCGTACTCGGTGAAGTCGGCGATCTCCTCGCCCGGCTCGGCCGAGGTGTCGCGCCGGTCCCTGATGAACTCGCGGACCTGCTCGGGCGGCTCGTCCGCGTACACCTGATCGCCCAGCATCAGCAACGCCGTCGGCCGGCGCGCCGTCTCCTGCCCGGCCATGTCGTACGCGTAGGCGCGCAGCACATCCACCCCGTGCGACAACACGTGCGCGGCGTCGTGCGGCACGCTGGTACGGCACGACCCGAACAGCAGCCGCACCGGCGCGTTCTCGTCCACGGTCGCGATCACCGACGGCGGGAACTCGCTGTCCGGCTCCGGCCACACCCGCACGCCGTCCAGCTCGACCGCATAGTCCGTGCGGGACCCCGTGGCCAGCCCGCTCACCTCGACCAGCGCGTAGTGATGACCGTGCACCGTGAACGTGCGCGCGCAAGCGTCCAGAACGCTCACCGTGCACGGCTCATCGGTCTCCACCCAGATCGACGCCGAGCTGTCATCGACATACCGCAGCAGCGGCCCCACCACCACCTGTGGCACACAACCTCCCCTATCACCAGCTACCGGGACGATACGCCCCCTGTGGCCCCCGCCGGGGCCGGTGCTGGGGTTGACGTCTTCGCATTACCGCGAGGCACAGGGCCGCGCCGGACGCTTCGACGAATCCGCAAATGAGCGGAAGTGTCCCGCAACGTGGCTAGGTTGCTGTGCCATGACCAGCACCACGAGTGATCGCCATCGCCCTGTGACCCGCCTCGCCACGGGACTTGCCTGCGCGCTCCTGATCGTCGTGGCCGCGGGCTGCGCCGCCGAGGACGACCCGAGCAACGCCCAGATCGGGTCCTGCCTCGAAGCGCTCGGAAAGGGCGGCAAGACCGTCCAGAACGACTTCCGCATCGTCGCGTGCACCACCTCGCAGGCCGCCTACAAGGTGATCAAGAAGGCGGGCAGCTGCGACGACTCCACCAACGGATACGTCCAGGTCGGCACCCGCCGATCGCGCAGCCGGCTGTGCCTGACGCTGAACGCGAAGAAGGGCGACTGCTTCTACCAGGAGGTCGGCTTCCCCACCGGCAAGGTGTCCAAGGTGGCCTGCGGATCCTCGGCGACCTACCGGGTCACCAAGGTGTCCGACGGGTCCGCTGACGCCTCGGTCTGCGGCAAGGACGTGCCCAACTGGACCAAGACCCCTGACGAGCTGCCGCGCGCGATCGTGTACCGCAGCCCCCCGCTCACGCTCTGCGCCGACCGCCCGTGACCGTGCCTCCCGGCACCGGCGCCGGCTCGGCGAGGCCGCGCCGACGGCGGGGGCGGGGGCGGGGTTCCACGGCGGCTTGAGGCTTTCCATCCATCGGCCCAGCACCGCCGGTGGCGCGAGGAGGAAAGCCTCCGGGAGCGGTTCAACGACAGCCTTGAAGTCATGAGTTCTTACGATCAAGAGACGTCCGCCCCGCCCCCGTGGCGGGAACTGCTCGGCCGGGAGCATCTCGGCGCGGCGATCGTGCTGGCCTGCGCGCTGCGCCCACCGCGCTCGTCCGGCTCGTCGGCCGGGCCCGGGCCGCCATCCTCGCCGACCTGGACGGACCCGCCTCGACGACGGCGCTCGCCCACCGCCACGGCATGGCGGCGTCCTCCGTGTCGGCCCACCTGTCGGTGCTGCGCGACGCCGGGCTGCTGACCTCACGCCGGCACGGCTTTCAGGTGCTGTACGAGCGCCTGCCGCTCGCCGTCGCGCTGCTGGCGGCTCAGAGCTGACGCACCGGACTCATCAGCGGGCCTTGCGCCCCCAGGCTTGCACCAGCAGGCTTTCGCGTACGACGGTGGCGGGGTGGGCGAGATGCCGGCCGAGTTCCTGTGTCAGGCCGGTCAGGGTGCGCGGGTTGATCCCGCGGGCGCGGATCCGTTCGGCGAAGAGGTCGGCGAAGTACAGCAGCAGCGTCTGATAGAGGTCTCCCGGCCGCCAGGAGAAGGCATACGCCATGGTCTGGATCTCCCGGCAGCCGGCCTCCCTGAGCAGATCCGGCAGCCGGGCCCCGATGTGCACGTCGCCGCCGAACACGGAGGCGAGCAGGAACTTGAGCCTGTCCCAGGCGGGATGCGGAGGCTCGCACTGCCAGGTGGTCCAGTCGAACTCCTGCACGGCGATCCACCCGCCGGTACGGGTGGCGGCGACCATCGAGGCCACGATCGCCTCCGGGCCGGCGCTGTTGATGAGCACGAGCCGGCAGTGCGTCAGGTCGAACAGCGGCTCGGCGTCGCAGGGGAGGCTCCCCAGCGCGGTGGTGACGTTGACCAGGTCGAGGGCGGCGATGGACTCCCTGGCCCAGGTGATCATTCGCTCGTCGTTGTCGAGGCCGACGACGGTGCCGGAGGGGCCGACCTTGTCGCTGAGGAGGTCCAGGACGCCCAGGGGCCCGCATCCCACGTCGATGGCGCGTGCCTGGTCGGCGAGCGGCAGACGATCCAGCAGTTGCCGTGCGACGTCGCGGAGGAGGTCGCCCTGGGCCAGCAGCCGTTGCCGCTCGCCGGCCGAGGAGCCAAGAAGGTAGGCGGGGCCGGGTGATGTCGACGCTGGTCGAGGCACTCGTGTCCCCTCTCTCTGGTGATGATGGCGGCCTTAGTTCAATCCAACCTTGTCATTACTCAGAGTAGTAGTACCTTTACCTGTGGTGAGTGCGGGGCGATGGGAACCCTCGTCCTCGCACCTCCACTACCTGTCCTTCAGCACCACAAGGAGGCAAGAGATGCCTGAGGACAACCCATCGCGCCTGGCCCGGCTGCGGACTCGTTTCTCGCTCCTGGACGCCAACGGCGATGGCCGCCTGCAGGCCGAGGACTTCGACCTGCTCGCCGGACGCGTTCTCGACGCGCTCGCGGTCAAGCGGAACTCGGTCAAGGCCACCGCCCTGCTGGAGGGCTGCCGGATCTACTGGCAGGGGCTGGTCGCCGCGTCGGGCGGCGAGGGCCACGGCGAGGTCGTGTCCTTCGAGGAGTACGCGGCGGTCATCCCCGACGACGACCACTTCGACCACTACGGCCAGCCCTACGTCTCCGCCCTCGCCGACCTCGCCGACTGGAACGAAGACGGCCAGGTCGAAAGGGCCGACTTCCTGGCCTGCATGGCGGCGATCGGCTTCGCCGAACCGCAGGTCGAGCGGATCTATGCCGAGATGAGCTTCGACGGCGCGGTCGCCGCGGAAGACTGGAAGGCGGCGATCAGGGACTTCTACGTCAGCGCCGCGGCGAACACTCCCGGGCAGCTACTTGTACGCCGGTCGGCATGATGCCGAGCCGATCGGCACCGGTTGGCACGAGTCATGTTCCTGCCGACGAGGAGAGCTCCTCCGCCACGCAGGAGATGCGGGGTGACCGGTTGCCGGCGTACAGCGGCCCGTCCCGCCTCTCCACGGACGTGCGGCCGGTGCCGATCGGTCACTTCGCCAACGCGCTGACTCGCGCGCTTCTGGCCAGCGACGGTTCGACCACGCTCCTGCTCCAGGCGCTGACCGGCGGTCCGATCACGGCGAGCCTGCGGAGCCTGGCCCATCAGCCTGCCACCCACCTGCCTGCTGACCTGCGGGCACAGCTGCGTCTTGCCGACGGAGCCACCGCCATCGTCCGGCACTCGCACCTGCTCGATCAGCAGGGAACGCCGGTCTCCCGCAACGAGGTGATCGCCTCCAGCGAGGACGCCCTCCTGCGGAGTGTGGCCAGCGATCCCACCCGGCCCGTCGGGCTCGGCCTCATCGCCCACGACATCGATCACAGCCGCCGCCTGTACGTCACGGGGCTGACCCGCTGGGACGCCGAACTCGACGCCGCGTCCAAGGCGTACCTCATCAGTGTCGGCGCCACGCCCTTCATGTACGTCTGGGAGACCTACAATCCCGAGGTGATTCCGCCGGGCACCACAGCCTGATCCGGGCCTTGCCGATCGGGCCGGCTCGTGCGGACCTCATCCCGGGCGGCCCTCGCCCCGATGGTGTCGAGGGCGAGGGCCGTTGTCGCAAGTTCCAGAGTCCCTGCGGTCAGCGGTGCCGATTGTCACGCGTTATGACAGGGCCTCGGTCAGGGGTGTCGTCACACGATGGGCATGAAGAGCGTGGTGCCGAAGTAGTCGACCAGGGAGACGTTGGAGGTGCCGGTCTTGACCATGTTCTGGTTGCTGATCTGCACGTTGTGGCAGTCGCCGACGTTGGCGCCCGGTGACAGGAGCACGACGTTGCAGAGCACCTGGGTGGACTTCTGGCTGCTGGAGTTGGTGTCGGCGTGGGCTGTCGTGGCTCCGCCGGCGGTGATGACCGCCAGCGTGGCGGCACCGGCTGCCAGGGCAGCGCGTGCCCGTTTCAGCATGGGTGTGTGCCTTTCGATCGCGAGGTGACGCGCCGCGGGGCAGACCTGCGGGCCCCGGGTGGCCGGTGGATCCGGCTGGGACCAGGGGCGCGGTGTCGTGCGATCTCGTGCGTGGGTGGGGGACCGGAGGGGCGCGGTATCCCTGCCGATAGCCCCTACCTGCGACGATAGCAGTGAGTAGCGATCCGTGGCGGAGGGTTGCGGTGTGTTGGCGCGCAGATGGCATCCCGCTCGACGAGGTCAAGGGCCGGCCCCCGCGCAGGCAGGTGTGGCCGTCCGGTAAGCCTTCTGTTTCGTGACTGAGAGTAATTATGTAACTACGAAAAGTAGGGCAGGGCGAACCCACCCCCGACCATGTCCATGACTGCAGGAGCAAGCTCGATGAGCACCCGGTACCACGAAGACCACTACGGCAGCATCACCGTCGGCGTCTACAACTGCCTCAAGACGGACGCCGAGGTCGGCTATAGTCCTCTTCCGGCGATCTTCCTCAAGCACCTCCCAGTCGTGCAGAACGCGCCCAACCCCGGCAAGGTCCCCACCCGGCTGGCCCTTCCCGCCTGGGACAACCAGGTCACCAGGGCCGAGATCCAGACGGAGATGCCGCTCGAGGCCGCCTTCCTGGACCTGGCCGAGCACACCGCCGGCCACTGGCACGGCAACGACTTCCGTGAGGAGAACGTCTCGGTCGTCCACGCCGACTGGTCTCGATACCCCATCGGGACCAACTGCGCCTACCGGAACGTGCTGGCCTCCGTCTACGGCCGGGGCGGGCCGACCATCGCCCTGTCCACCCTCTGCAACCCCCTGACCGGCAGGCGCCCGGCCGCGTTCGTGGGCCGGCTCGTCGCGGTCGCGCCGTACATGTGCGGCACCGCCCCCGTTTCCGGAGGGGTGGAGGGCGTCACGAAGGACTACGCTGATAGCGCTGTCATCACGGTCTCCTCCACCACCTCCGAGGGTCGTGAGTTCGGCCTCACCGCGGCCGCCGGCATCGGCGTCGCCGGCAGGAGAGTCGACCACACGGCGTCCTTCCGCTGGTCGACCTCCACGACGCAGAGCACCGAGGTCTCCAAGACGCACGCCGAGACGACCCACCTCCCGGTGCCGGCGGGCCGATGGGGCAAGATCGACCTGCGCGCCTGCGCCGGCGTCTACGCGGGGTGGCTCGCGTACAAGACCAATCAGAGCAACGACGCGATCGGCCTGTATCCGATGCGGGTGCCGGTGCAGGCATACGGCTTCCCCAACCCCCTGGCCGAGCACACCATGACCGCACCGGCGGCACCGGATGGCGAGCCCTCCGGCAGCGGGACCTAGGCCCATAACCGGTCGTCGGCGCATACTCGGACATCGGTGACCTGGCTGATGTGCCGCGCTCCGCAGCGGTCGCCCGGCATCACCAGGTGCGGGCCCTGCTCGTCGAGGGGCCGGCAGTCCATGCTGACGGCCAGAAGCGCCGCTGTGTTGCCGAACTCGGGGTCGATCTCGCCCCATGACAGCACCGCGCGGTGGCCGTCACGTCCCAGCACCGAGATCAGGAAGCGCAGCCGGTCCTTGCGCTCGTCCGGGTCGAACAGCGGCTCCGCGGCGCGGAGCACGTCGATGAGCAGGGGCCCGGTGAAGAAGTGACGCCGCGCTCCGGAGGTGCGGCACTCGAAGCTCACCGTCATCTCCCGCTGCGGCATCGAGCGGAGCATCGCGACACTCAGCCAGGCGGGCAGGCGCACCTCGCCCGACAGAGTCACCTGGCCGTCTGTAGGAAGATCGGTCGACGTGGGCTGCACCGGCATCTCCTCGCCTTCGTGACGTCTGCTCTTCGCGTTCCCGCCACTGAAGGAGATCACACTCATCTGCGAGCCGCTATCAGCTTACTCATGGCAGATGAGAGGAGGAAAAGGCGATCTGGTCCTCATCCCGTGCCGCCGTTGAGCTTCTCGGCGACCGTGCGGGCCGTCTCCAGCGCGCCCGCGGTCAGCCTGCCCTCGGGATCCTCGGGGACCGAGCGGTTGTACTCGACCTCGACCACCGCGTTGCTCACCCGGACCCCCACGGTCGCGCTGGTGGGCCCCCTGCCGTTGCCCCCGGGCAAGGTGTAGGCGGTGACGTAGGAATCGTCCCCGATGGCCGGCTCGGCCTTGGTGTAGCCCCGGGGGATCAGCGACGCCTCGTACCGGCGGGCGACGAACTGCTCGTGCGCCTGCGCCACCCCGTTGGGGAACACCTTCGTGTACACCTTCAGCCTGAAGGTCATGTTGTCGGGAAGCCCGGCCCCGTACTGGGTCTGGGCCGTCCACTCGCACTCCTCCTGGTAGATCTTGCTCTGCTTGGGGAAGATCACCAGCTTCGTCAGCAGTTCCTCGGTGACGAGGTCGCACGGGTCGACGTCGCTGGAGAACTTCGCCTCCCCGGTCGGGACCGGCTCGCTCGTGGCGGGCTGCGCGCTGGGCTGCGCGCTGGGCTGGGCGCTGGGCGGCGCGGACGGGGCCGTCGTCCGCGCGGCGACGGGTCTGGCCGGTGGTGGCGGCTCCTCCCTCGTCAGCAGGAAGACGATCGTGAACGCCATCAGCACGAGCACCGCCATGGCCCCGCTGAAGAGGCCGGGCGTCATCCGGATGCCGGTGGGCCGGGGGGTGCGGGGCGGGGTGGGCAACTCGTTCATCTCGTTCGTGGCGCGGGGCTCCGGTCATCCACGGAACCCGGGGGAACGCCACGCCTCCTCTCGGGGACTCTGGGAAAACGTCGGCCGCATCAGCCGGTCTCCGTCGATGCGACATCCCCGAGCGCGTCCACGACCGCGCGGGCGACCTTGCCGGCTCTGTCCTGATGCTCGGGTTCCAGCTTGGAACTGTCGAAGGTGGCCGAGTCGATCTGGACGACGAGGTTGTCGACGCGTACCCACACGATGCTGTGGGCCTGCGGGAACGTGGTCGACCACCAGTTCTGGGCGAAGGCGCCGTCCCCGACGCCGGAGAGGGTGCGCACGGCCTGGTAGGTCTGGCCGGACCCGCTGCCCTTCTTGGAGGCCTGCGCCTGCCTGCTGCCAGTGAAGATCTTCTGCGCCGCCGCCTCCCGAGCCGAATGCGTGATCTTGATGCTGACGACGTCCTCCTGGACGCCGGTGACCCAGTCACACTTGGTGGTGTCGAGACCGATCGCCCGCCTGCGCACCCCGGGCATGATCTTCGCGGCCTCCTCGTCGCTCACCAGCCGGCAGGCGTTGGGCGCCGAGGCGAAGGCGCCGTCCCCCTTCGCCTCCGGAGCCGGGGTGGACACCGGCGGCTGCGACGGGGCCGGCTCCTGGGCGATCGGCGTGTTCTCAGTGTTTTCGGTGGGCTCAGTGGGCTCGGTGGGCTCAGTGGGCTCGGTGGGTTCGGTGGGCTTGGTGGACGCGTTGACCAGGACCACCGCCGTGACAACGACGGCGGTGGCGGCCGCCAGGCCACCGAGGACGACGGGCAGCCTGCTCCGCCTGGACGTGACCGGCACCGTGGCGGTCATCGCCACTGAGCGGCGCGCGGGCAGGGGAGCGGCGATCGGCCGCAGGACCGCCCTGATCGCCTGGGGGTGCGGGCGCGCGGCCGGGTTCTTGTCCAGCATCGCCGTCAGCAGGCCGCCGAACGGCCCCGCGTTGGCGGCCGGCGGCGGGGGCTGGGTGAGGACCGCCGCGACGATCGCCATGGGGGAGTCACGCTGGAAGGGGCTGTGTCCCTCCGCCGCCGCGTACAGGGTGGCGGCCAGCGACCAGAGGTCGGAGGCCGGTCCCGCGGGCTCGCCGCGCAGCCGTTCTGGCGCGATGTACCCCGGTGAGCCCGGTGTCCCCGCCTGCTCGGCCGCCGCGGTCGCGCTCGGGGTGTCGTCGATGTGCGCGGCGATGCCGAAGTCGGTGAGGACGGCCTCGCCGGAGTCGGTGACGATCACGTTGCCCGGCTTCACGTCCCGGTGCAGGATCCCGCGCCGGTGCGCCGCCTCCAGCGCCTCCAGCACCCGCAGCCCGATGGCGGCGACCTGGCCGGGCGGGAGCCTGCCGTACTCCTTGAGCAGGTCGGCCAGCGACCGGCCGGGGAGCAGGTCCATGACGATCCACGGCTGCCCCTGCTCGGCGATGACGTCGTGCACGGTGATGATCGCGGGATGGTTCAGCGACGCCGCCGCGCGGGCCTCGCGCAGGGTGTCCGTGAGCGCTCTCTCCCTCCTGGCCGGGTCGGCGGGCAGGCGTACCTCCTTGACCGCGACCTCACGGCGCAGCACCACGTCGTGGGCCCGCCACACCGTGCCCGCACCGCCCGCGCCCAGGGGCGCGAGCAGCTGGTATCTCCCGGCGATCACGTGCATGCGTCAGGCCTTGGCGTCGAGGTTCTCGGCGAGGTACTTGATCGCCTTCGCGGTCTTGTCACGCAGCCCCGGCTCCTCGGCGACGTTGCGGGTGAAGCGGACCTCGCCCACCATGTTGCTGGTCCTGAACACCGAGTAGACCGTGAACTTCTTGGTGCTGAACGTGGTCTCCCGCACCTCCCAGCCGGCGGCCTCGTCACCCGCGCCGGGGATCTCGAAGACCTCGCCCTGCTTGGTGCCGCTGCCGCCGCGGCCCGCCTGCGACTCGGCCTTGGCCTTGACGCCCTGTACGTGCTCCTCGGCGAGCTTGGTCTCGTAACCGTCGCCCTGCCGCGGATACAGGAAGAGCGTGAGATAGATCGCGAGCGACTTGTCGTCGCGAGCCTTGCCCCACCCGCATTTGACGGTGGCCTCCGTGCTGCTGGTCGTGTACTTGCCCACGACCTCGGTGGCCTGCTCCCTGGTGAGCAACTGGCAGGGCCGGGGGATCGCGGTGAACGTACCGGGCGTGCGCGCGACGGGCGTGGCGGTGGCGGTGACGGGCGGCGCGGTCGTACTGGACGGGGTGGGCGCGGCGGTGGTCGGCTTCGCCGTGGTGGGCGTGGGCTCGGTGCCTGCCAGGGTGGCGGGCGGGGCGCCGGTCAGGATGAGCGCGACCACCGTGACGAAGATGACGAGCACGGCCGCGGCGGACCCGTACACCGGGAGTTTGGGGAGCACCCAGGACGCCGGGCCCGGCCCCGCGGGCATGGTGGCGGCGGTGACGGGCCGCAGGGCCGCTCTGAGCGCCACCGTGTCCGGGCGCCGCGCGGGGTCCTTCTCCAGCAGGTGCAGGAGCACGGGCGCCAGCGCGCCCGCCCGCCGCGGTGGCCTGGGCGGCTCGGTCATCACCGCGCCGTGCGTGGCCATGGCAGTCGTACGCGAGAACGGAGGCACGCCTTCGACGGCCGTGTAGATCGTCGCTCCGAGCGACCAGAGGTCGGCGGCGGGCCCGGCGGCCCGGCCGGGCTCCTCGGTCAGCGCCTCGGGAGCGGTGAACCCCGGTGTCCCCATCGGCGCGCCGCCCGGCTGCCCGCCGGCCCTGGCGGCGAGGCCGAAGTCGGACAGCAGGATGCGGCCGTCGTCCGCCAGCAGCACGTTGCCCGGCTTGACGTCGCGGTGCAGCAGCCCGCGCGCGTGCGCGGCGGCCAGCGCGGACAGCACGAACAGCCCGATCGAGGCGGCCCACTCAGGCGACAGCGGCCCGCCCGACTTCACGAGCTCGTCGAGCGAGCGGCCCTTGACGAGCTCCATGACGATCCACGGCTCGGCCCCCTCCTCGACCACGTCGTGGATCGCGACCACGGCGGGATGCCTGACCTGGGCCGCGACGCGCGCCTCGCGCAGGGTCCGCGCGCGCAGCCGCGCGTGATCGTCCGGGGACAGGTTCGGCGGCAGGTGCACCTGCTTGATCGCTACTTCGCGGCCGATCGCGGTGTCGTGGGCGCGCCAGACCACGCCCATCCCGCCCCGGCCGAGCTGCGCGAGCAACTGGTAGCGCCCGCCCACGAGTCGTGGCTGGTTCATCGCATCACTCCTGGCGTCCTAGCGCCGCCACGACCCATCGGGCCGCGTCGCGTGCGCCCTTGCGCATGGCCTCGTTGTCGCCGACCTTGCTGATGTCGACGTATCTGATCTCCATCACGACATTGCTCAGGCGGAAGATCACGTCATGCCGCTCCACCTGGCCCTTGGGGTTGACCAGTTCGTAGCTGTACGCCTCGTCCCCGATGCCGTTGACCTCCTGGTACGCCTTGCGCTCCTGCGTGATCGTCTTCTTCAGGTCGATGTCCGGCCAGTTCCACGTGATCTTCGAGCCGGACTCGGCCAGGTTGAGCTGGTTGACGAACTTCTCCGAGGCCTCGTCCATGCTGCGTCCCCAGGCGCTCTCCAGCGGGACCGGCCTCAGCGGAACCACGCCGACGCCGTTGCCGTGCGCCGTCCACGCGCAGCCCTCGTCCTCGCGCTTGCCCCGGGGGGAGGACTTCGGGACCAGCAGGCGCACCTGGGTGGGGGTCATGAGCTTGCACACGTTCACCGGCACGCCGAACTTGGCGGAGGGCGTCGCCGACGGCGTCCGGACGGGGGCGGAGGTGGCGGAGGTGGCGGGGAGCGCGCCGGCGGCCGTCGGCGCCGGCGTGGCCGGCGTCGTGGTCGGCGCCGACCGCGGCAGGAGCGTGACGGTGGTGGCCACGATCGCGACCGCCGCGAGCACGCCGGCGCCGATGAGGACCGGCCCGCGGCTGCTCCCCTTCCGCGGCACGGGCACGGGCACAGGCACGGGCACGGGCATGGTGGTCTGCCGGCCCTCCGCCACCTGCCGCAGCAGGTGGGCCGCCAGCCGCGGATCAGGGCGCTGCCCTGGCTCGCGCGCCAGCAGGTGCATGAGCACCGGGCCGAGGCGTCCGGCGCGCTGGGGCGGCCGGGGCGGCAGGGTCAGGGCGTCACGCAGCACGGCCATGGGCGAGGTGCCGGCGTAGGGAGCCTGGCCCTCGACCGCGGCGTACAGAGTGGCGCCCAGGGACCACAGGTCGGAGGCCGGGCCGCCGCGCTCGCCGCGCAGCCGCTCCGGGGCGATGTAGCCGGGTGAGCCGATGAGCAGGCCCGACTCGGTGATGGTGGCCTGGTCCTCCAGCCGGGCGATGCCGAAGTCGGTGAGCACCACCCGTCCGTCGTCGGTCAGGAACACATTGGCCGGTTTCACGTCACGGTGCTGGATGCCGTGGGCGTGCGCGGCCGACAGCGCGTCCAGCACCCGCAGCCCGAGCGCCGCCACGCGTTCCGGCGCCCACGAGCCTTCGGCGGCCACGGCGTCCTTCAGGTCGCGGCCCTTGAGCATCTCCATGACGATCGTGGGCATGCCGTTGTGGGCGAGCACGTCGTGAATCTTGACGATGTCCGGATGCCGTAGCTGGGCAGCGGCCATCGCCTCACGTATCGACCGCTGCAGCGCCTCCTCGCGCTCGGCCGGGGCGAGCGACGCGGGCAGCAGCAATTCCTTGATCGCGACGTGGCGGTCAAGAAGCTCGTCGTGGGCGAGCCATACCGTTCCCATGCCTCCCTGGCCGAGTGCCTTCAACACCCGATAGCGGCCCGCGATTCTCACTTCACCAACTCCAGGCACGCGGGTAACAGTATTGAGGGTGGCTTTCTGTTCGCTATATTCACGCCGCAATCAATCGAGCACGTCCGAGCACCGGAGCGATGATGACCACAGCACCACCTGTGCCACCTGCGTCTTACTGGCCGGACCAGGACGGCGGACAGCCGGCAACCTCGAAGCTCCCAGGGTGGGCGAAGGGCGTCATGGCCGCCGCCGCGACGGTCGCGGTGCTCGGCGGCGGGCTCATCGCGGTGCGGAACGTGGGCACGCAGCCTCCCGTCGCGCTGCCCCCTGAGCCCGTGGGCAAGGTGGACGTCCCGGCCGCCACGCCCACCGCTGCGCCGACCCTCGCTTCCACCGAGCCGACGGCGCAGGCCTCGCCCTCCTCGACCGTCACCTCCACCTTCCCCCCGCTGCAGGACGTGCCCGAGGTCTGCGACCTGCTCCCCGAGAGCCTGACCTCGCGGCTGGCGCCGCTGAGCGTGTCGGAGCCGGGTGTGTCCAAGGACGGATACGGCGCGAAGCGCAAGGACTGCGGGTGGAACCAGAAGGGCTACAACATGAAGGGCGGCTACAACGAGTCCCGCTCGATCAACGTCAAGGTCAACGTCTTCCCCGACCATGAGTCCGCCCTGGACGACGCCGACTTCATGTGGGACTCGATGCGCGATCAGTCGGGCCAGACCGAGGCCGCTCCACTGAGCACGAAATATGGCGAGATCAAGCAGATCAGCGACCTGGGTGACGAGGCGTACGCGATATACAGCCAGCACACCGTCAGGCGCACGGCGATGGCCTGGATTCTCCTCATCAGAGGCAACGCCACCATCGACATTCATTTCCACGGCACCGACAACAAGGGCCGCGAAATCCTCTCGGACAAGAACAGTCGGCCCGTTTCCGAGGAGAAACTCCTGCAGGGCGCTGAGGAGATCGCGCGGGAGACGCTCAAGGGCCTGACAGGGTGAGAGGCCCTGTTGAAGAGATCGCAGGCCAGAAACATATCGGCCTGCGATTGCAGGTGAGAGCGACGCCGGATCAACCGCAGGGATCGGGACGGACAATGGGAGCGAGCCGGCCGTTTATCGCGCCGCCACTTTCGGTCATCTGAAAGAACTGGTCCAGGGAGGCGAGCGGCTCGTAGGTGTCCCAGGCGAAGAAGAGATAACCGGAGGAGTTCAGCCGGCACATGTCCCGCTGCAGATCCCGCATCGCGTACGCGGCCTTGGTGATGTCGTTGTCGTAATGCGATTTCAGAGCGCCGAACTCACCCACGATGTAGGGGTCCTCGCGGCTGTCCATGGCGTGCAGGTCGAGCACGGCAGGCCCCGCGGCCACGACAAGTACAGCCGTCAGCGCGCCGATCGTAGCGGCGAGCCTTCGTGACCGTGGTTTCCTGGTTGCCATATCGCCTTCCTGCGTCGATCACATGGGCGGAAGGGATCAGCGTGCCAGCCGGCGCCTTCACAACGGCTTCACGCCGAAAGGATGACGCCCCTTTTCACAGATCGACGGTCATACCGTCGTGGGCGGCCGGATGGCCGGCGTCCGCCGCTGCCGAAGGCGTCTCCGCTGCCGATGAAATGTACCTTCATGGTCAGTAGTGGTGCGACACACGGTAGGTGCCCTGCAACCATCGGGGGTGCTGCTCCCGGGTGTTCAGCGCGCGTTCGTACGCCGCCGCCATGACGAACTCCTCGACGCCGACGCCCGCGGCCCGCGCCGCCGCGGCGATGACGTCGTACCGGGCGGGATCGGTGAATCGCAACTGAAGGTCGGTCATGCACACCACCGTAAGGTCAGGCGGGCGGATCAGGCACTGCGGCGCCGCGCTGGAAGGCCGCCGCGAAGGCCTCCCGGCCCAGGGCGGACGTGGCGGCCTCCGTGACGCGGTCCACGTCGCCGCGCTCCGCGGGCGGAAGCGGGGCGTCCGCGCGGCGCCGGGCGGCGTCGGCCGCGCCGAGCAGCAGGGCGGCCCGGCCGGGGTCCCCGGACAGCACCGCGACGCCGGCCAGGCCCTCCAGGGACAGGGCCAGCGCCCTGGGCTCCGCGATGGCGCGGGCGACCTCAAGGCCGCGCCGGTGGTGCGCCTCCGCCTGGGCCGCGTCGCCGCGCAGTTCCGCGGTGAAGCCCAGCTCGGCGTGGAGCAGGTGCTCTCCGACCGCCGAGGAGACGTACTGGTCACGCAGACGGATCAGGTACGCCTCGGCCGCGTCGAGGTCGCCGGAGCGGCGGGCTCCGAGCGCGAGCCCCATCATCGCGTGGACCTCGCCGTAGACATTGCCCTCCTGCTCGCGGGCCAGCAGACGGGCCCGCTCGTGCAGGTCGCGGGCGCGCTCCCAGTCGCCGGTGAGCAGCGCCAGCCGGCCGAG
The DNA here is from genome assembly GCF_042656245.1 of Nonomuraea insulae. Taxonomy (NCBI): domain Bacteria; kingdom Bacillati; phylum Actinomycetota; class Actinomycetes; order Streptosporangiales; family Streptosporangiaceae; genus Nonomuraea; species Nonomuraea insulae. Next base: position 48,173 of record NZ_JBHSPA010000047.1, on the reverse strand, counting down.
CCCGGAGTGGCGGGCGGAGATCTCACCCGTCAGGCCCAGCTCCTGGGCGATGCGCAGCCCTTCCCGCTGACGGCGCTCGGCGTCGGCGTAGTCGCCCCGGATCTCGGCCAGCATCGACAGCGGCGCCACCGGCTGCGACTCTCCCCAGCGGTCGCCCAGCTCGCGGAAGATCTCGGCGCCGCGCAGGCCGTCGCGGGCGGTGGCGTCGAGGTCGCCGCGGTTGAGCGCGTGGTGGGCCCGCAGGCTGAGCGCGGCGGCGACGCCCCACTGGTCGCCGGCGGCGGTGCAGAGGTCGAGGGCGTGTCCGGTCAGCTTCTCGCTCGCCGCGGAGTCGCCGGTGTTGAACAGGGCGTAGGCGTACAGCCAGACGGCCCGGCCGCGCCGTACAGGGTCGGGGATGTCGCTTTCGAGCGGCTCCCGCGCCTCGGAGGGTTCACCGGACAGCAGCGCGAACGCCCCGCGTACGACACGCAACTCGGCATCCTCAGGGGCGGCGGCCAGCACCGAGGACAGGGCGCGATACCCCTCACCCAGGCGGCCCCGCAGCAGCCACCACCACGACAATGCCGCGGCCAGCCGAACGGCACGGCCCGGGTGGGCGTGCGGGATCGCCTCCTCCGGTGGGGCGGCGTGGCTCGGGTGGGCGTGCGGGATCGCCTTCTCCAGCGCGGCCCGTAGGTTGGCGGCCTCGGCGTCGAGGCGGCCGAGCCAGGCCCGCTGCCCGGCGCCGCGCAGGTGCGGCTCGGCCCGCTCGGCCAGGTCCAGGTAGTGGCGCAGGTGCCGCTCCCGCGCGTCGTCCAGATCGTCGCTCGCGCGCAGGCGTTCCATCGCGTACGCGGCCACCGATTCGAGCAGCCGGTACCGGGTGCCCGCCGGTCCCTCGACCATGGCGACCAGGGACCGGTCGACCAGGCGGGTCAGCAGATCGAGGACGTCCTCTGGGGCCACGGTGTGCCCGGCGCACACGGCTTCGGCGGCCTCCAGCGTGCAGCCGTCGCGATGCACCGCCAGGCGGGCGAGCACGGCGCGCTCTGGCGCGGTGAGCAGGTCCCAGCTCCAGTCGATCACGGCGCGGAGGGTCTGCTGGCGGGCCGGGGCGCCTCGCTGCCCGGTGGTGAGGATGCGGAAGCGGTCTTCGAGCCGGGCCGCCAGTTCGCGTACGCCGAGGCCGCGGACCCGGGTGGCGGCCAGTTCGAGGGCGAGGGGGATGCCGTCGAGGCGGCGGCAGATCTCGGTGACGGCCGCGCGGACCTCCGGAGCGCCGGCGTCGAGCCGGAACCCGGGGGCGGCGGCGGTGGCGCGCTCGGTGAACAGGCGGACCGCGGCATCCTGGGGCAGCGGCTCCACCAGGTGCAGGGCCTCGCCCGCCAGCCCGAGCGGTTCACGGCTGGTGGCCAGCACGCGCAGGCCGGGCGCGGCGCGCAGCAACAACTCGGCGAGCCCGGCCGCGGCCTCGACGACGTGCTCGCAGTTGTCGAGGACGAGCAGCGTCCGGCGCTCGCGCAGCGCGGTGACCAGCCGCTCCACGGACGACGCCAACCCCCGGCGGGCGGGGGCGTCGTCTCTGATGCCGAGTGTGGCGGCGACCACCTGGGCCAGTTCATCGGGTCCGCCCCGCTGCGCGGCCAGCTCTACCAGCCACACCCCGTCGGGCACGTCCTCGGTGGCGAGCCGGGCCGCGGCCTCGATCGCGAGCCGGGTCTTGCCCACCCCGCCCGGCCCGATGAGCGTGACCAGCCGCGCGCCTCCGATGAGCGTGTCCAGTTCGGTGAGGGCGGCATCGCGGCCGATGAGCCCGGTGAGCGGGGCGGGCAGGTTGGACCGGACGACGGCCTCCGGGGCGAGCGACGGGTCCTGGCGGAGGATCGCCTGGTGGAGCGCGGCCAGCTCAGGGCCGGGGTCGAGGCCCAGCTCCTCGGCCAGGCGCCTGCGCAACTCCTCGTACGAGGCCAGCGCCTCGCTCTGGCGGGAGGCCGCGTACAGGGCGCGGAGCTGGACACCGCGCAGCCGCTCGCGCAGCGGGTGCCGGGCGACCAGCTCGGCCAGTTCCCCGGCGAGCGCGGTGTGTTCACCCGCCTCCAGGCGGGCAGAGGTCTGCTCCTCCAGGGCGGTCAGCCGCTGCTCGGCCAGGCGCTCGGCCGCCGCGCGCACGAAATGTTCGTCGGCGAAGTCCGCGTAGGCGGGGCCGCGCCAGATCGCCAGCGCCTGCCCGAGCACGGCCGCCCGCGCCCGCGGATCGGCGACGGACCCGGCCCGCTCCACCAGGTTCATGAACTGATCGGCGTCCACCTCGTCGCCGTCGAGCCGCAGCCGGTACCCGGCCGCCTCGTACGTCACCCGGTCGCGCCCGATGGCCCGGCGTAGCTGGGAGACCTTGGCCTGCAGGGCGTTGGCCGGATTGCCCGGCAGGTCCTGGCCCCACAGGTCGTCGATGAGCCGGTCGGCGGAGACCGGCCGCCCTTCGTGGACGAGCAGATCGGCGAGCAGCGCCCGGACCTTGGTCTCGCTCACCCTGACCGGCCGCCCGTCGCCGGTCGCCACCGTGAGGGGACCGAGCACTCCGAACCGCATGAAAGCACCGTACCGACCGCTGATGGGAGGCCGTCAGCGGGGCGTCAGCGCACCCGAAGCGGCGCGGCGCACAGTCGTGGTCGTAGCAAGCGCCGATGAGGAGAACACGATGAGCACCACCCTGCTGCAACCGGCCCGCCTCGGCCCCCTGAGCCTGCCCAACCGGCTGGTGATGGCGCCGATGACGCGCAACCGCGCCGCCGCCGACGGTGTGCCGCTGCCGATCATGGCGACCTATTACGCCCAGCGCGCGTCGGCCGGGCTGATCGTCGCCGAGGCCACCACGCCGAACGCGGTCGGCCAGACCTACCCCAACATCCCCGCCATCTTCGACCCGGCGCACGTGGCCGGGTGGCGGCAGGTCACCGATGCCGTACGCGCCGCCGGCGGCCGGATGTTCCTGCAGTTGCAGCACGGCGGCCGCATCGGGCATCCCGAGACCAGCGGGCTGACTCCGGTGGCGCCCTCGCCGATCCCGCTGCCTGGCACCATCTTCACGCCGTCAGGGCACCGGCCCGCCGTGATGCCCCGCGCGATGACGGCCGCCGAGATCCGGGACACGGTGGCCGACTTCGCCGCCGCTGCCCGCAATGCCATGACGGCCGGGTTCGCCGGGGTCGAAGTGCACGCGGGCAACGGCTACCTGCTGCACCAGTTCCTGGCGACCGGCACCAACCACCGCACCGACGCCTACGGCGGCCCCGTGGCGAACCGCATCCGGTTCGTGACCGAGGTGGTCGAAGCCGTCGCCGACGCCATCGGCCCGGAGCGGGTGGGCCTGCGCGTCGCGCCAGGGGTGACCGCCAACGGCATGCAGGAGGACGATCCCGAGGCCGTCTACCCGGCGCTGCTGGGCGCGCTGGCCGGGCGTGGCCTGGCGTACCTGCACGTGGTGTTCAGCGACCCGGACCAGCAGCTCTTCCGTGACCTGCGCGCGGCCTGGCCGGGCACGCTGGTCACCAACCCGCGCCTGCCCTGGCCGGGGCCGCTGCCGGCCGACGGCGGCCGGCACGAGGGGGAGCGGCTGCTGGCCGCCGGAGCCGATCTGCTCGCGCTCGGCCGCGCCTTCCTGGCGAACCCCGACCTGGTCGAGCGCCTGAGCCAGGGTGCTCCGCTCAACCCGGTACGTGAGGGACACCTGATGTACGTGGGCGGCGAGACGGGCTACACCGACTACCCGACGCTCGACGGCACTGAGAAACCCGCTCAGTAACTGGGCGGGGTCGCCGCGATCAGGAAGTCGACCGGCTCCTCGCCCGGGTTGAGGTAGCGGTGGGGGAGCGAGGAGTCGAAGTAACAACTGTCGCCCTCCTCCAGCAGGTGCTCCTCCCCCGCCACCTCCACGACCAGCAGCCCCCGCAGCACGAGCACGCACTCCTCCGAAGGATGCGCCCACGGCTCGGCCGCCGACGACCCGCCGGGCTCCAGCCGGCCCTCCAGGACCTCCAGCCGCCCGTGCCCGGGGGAGACACGGGTATAGGTGACCCCGCCGGTCGGGGATCTGACCAGCATGCGCTTGTCCTGCCGCACCACGGCCACGGCGGCCACGTCGGGCTCCTGGAACAGGCTGAACAGCGGCAGATCCAGCACCTTGGCGATCTTCCTGAGCGTCTCCAGGCTGGGGTCGGCCAGGTCGCGCTCGACCTGGCTGATCAGCCCGCTGGACACGCCCGCCGCCGCGGCGAGCTGCGCGAGGGTCAATCCCCGTTCGGTACGGAGCTTCCGCATCCTGGCGCCTATCACCCCCGGATCCTATCGGGCGTTAATGACGTTGAACTCATATTGACCTGGTTAAATCCCGCCGATAGTGTGCCCGAAATGTCGTCCACGTTGAACGCCACCCAGTTCCGGGCCGAGTTCCCCTCCCTGGCCGACTCCGTGCACCTGGCGAGCTGCAGCCAGGGCGCGCTGTCGTCGCGGCTCACGTACGCGCTGCAGGAGATCGGTCACTCGTTGCGGGCCGAGGGCGCCCCCTGGGAGACCTGGATGGCGCAGGTCGGCCAGGCGCGGGAACGCTTCGCCCGGCTCATCGGCGCCGAGCCCGGCGAGGTGGCCGTGTTGTCGTGCGCGTCGGAGGCCGCCTTCCAGGCAGCCGCGTCGCTCGACTGGTCGCGCCGCCCCGGCATCGTCACCAACGACCTGGAGTTTCCCTCGATCGCGCACGTGTGGCTGGCCCAGCGCCGGCGCGGCGCCGAGGTGCGGGTGGCCGCCGACACCGGCGAGAACGTCCCGGCGGAAAGCTACGAGAAGGTCATCGACGAGAGCGTCGGCCTGGTCTCCGTGCCGCTGCACACCTACCGCAACGGTGCCCGCCTGCCCGTCGAGGACGTCGTGCGGCTGGCACACGACCGGGGCGCGCGCGTGTTCGTGGACGCCTACCAGGGCACCGGCGTCGTCCCGATCGACGTCAAGCGGCTCGGCTGCGACTATCTGGCGTCCGGGTCGCTCAAATACCTGCTCGGCCTGCCCGGCATCGCGTTCCTGTACGTCCGGGGCGGCATGGAGCAGCAGCGCGAGCCCGAGCTGACCGGCTGGTTCGGCCGTACGCAGCCGTTCGCCTTCGATCCCCGGCTGCTCGACTTCCCCGGCGACGCCCGGCGCTTCGAGACCGGCACGCCGCCCATCCCGTCCGCCTACGCGGCCAACGCCGGGTTCGACCTCATCGAGCGGACCGATCCGCACGCCGTACAGGAGCATGTGTCCGCCCTGGTCGAGGAGCTGGTCGAGCGGCTGACGGCGGACGGTGAGCGGGTGGCGAGCCCCGCCGGGGCGCGCGGCCCCCAGGTCGCCATCGCCGACGACGACCCGAACACGCTGGCCGCCAGGCTGGCCGAGCGCCGCATCTGGACCGCGCCGCGCGGCGACCTGCTGCGGCTGTCCTTCCACTTCTACAACGACCGGTCCGACGTGGACGCGGCCGTCGAAGCCATCAGGGCCTGCCGCAGGACCTGATCACCCCCCTGGAAGAGGTCTTCCGTGGACAACGAATCCGGGCTGCAGCGCCGCCTGACAGGGCGCCAGCTCACCATGATCGGGCTCGGCGGCGCGATCGGCACCGGGCTGTTCCTCGGCTCCAGCCTGGCGATCTCCCAGGCGGGACCGGCCACCATCGTGGCCTACGTCATCTGCGCGGGCGTGGCGCTCGTGATCGGCTGGGCGCTGGCCGAGATGGTGGTGGTCCATCCGGAGGCGGGCGCGTTCGGAGTGATCGCCCACCGGTATCTGGGGCCGTGGGCCGGGTTCGTGGTCCGCTGGACGTACTGGACGATCCAGGTCATCGCCATCGGCGGCGAGGTCATCGCGGCCGGGATCTACGTGCAGTTCTGGTGGCCGTCGCTGCCGCTGTGGCTGCCGGTCACCGTCTTCTCCGCCGTCGTGCTGGTCACGAACGCCGCCGCGGTCAAGCTGTTCGGGGAGGTGGAGTACTGGTTCGCGATGATCAAGGTGGTGGCCATCATCGTGTTCATCCTGCTCGGCGTGGTCCTGGTGACCGTCGGCCTGCCCGGCGCGGAGGCCACCGGCGTCTCCAACCTCACCGCGCACGGCGGCTTCCTGCCCAACGGGACGAGCGGGCTGTTCCTGGCCATGGTGTTCGTGCTGTTCAGCTACATCGGCACCGAGGTCGTCTCGGTCACCGCCGCCGAGTCGGAGAACCCGGAGCGCGACATTCCGCGCGCCGCCCGCCGCATGGTCACCCGCCTGGCGCTGTTCTACGTGCTCGCCATCGCGATCGTCCTGACCGTGGTGCCGTGGACCACCACCGCCCAGGGCGGCTCGGTCACCCAGAGCCCGTTCGTGAGCGTGTTCTCGGCCGCCGGCATCCCCGCCGCGGCGACCATCATGAACTTCGTCGTGCTGACCGCCGCCCTCTCCAGCGCCAACACCAACCTCTACCTGACCACCAGGATGATGCACTCGCTGGCCGCCAACCGCTACGCCCCGGCCTGGACCGGCCGCCTCAGCGCCTCCGGCGTGCCGCGCAACGCGCTCGCCCTCTCCGCGCTCGGCCTGGCGCTGGCCGCGGGCGTCTCCGCGGCCAGCGAGAGCGGGGCGTATCTCGCGCTGTTCGGGGTGTCGGTGTTCGGGGCGCTGGTGGTGTGGCTGCTGATCCTGCTGACGCACCACGCCTTCCGCCGCACCCGCGCCGCCCAGGGGCTGCCGCCGTCGCCGGTCCGGCTCTGGGGCGCGCCCGTCACCTCGGGGGTGGTGATGATCTTCCTGGCCGCCGTACTCGTGTCGACGCTGTTCATCGAGCCGCTGCGGCCGGCGTGGTGGGCCGGCGTGCCGTTCTTCGTGATCATCAGCGTGGTGTACTTCGCCATCTCCCGTCAGAGCGTCGCGCCCGGGCGATCGGCTTCTGGTGAGCGATGATGATCAGAAAGTAGCGGAAGCCTGACGGGAGTCATTCCATGCAGATCGGTGTCGTCTTCCCCCAGACCGAGCTCGGCGGCGACGTGGGCGCCGTGCGCGCCTACGGGCAGGGGGTAGAGGAGCTCGGCTACCGGCACGTCATGGCCTTCGACCACGTCGTCGGCGCCGACCCGGCGGTCCACCAGGGCTGGGACGGGCCCTACGACGTGCGCACGACCTTCCACGAGCCGATGGTCATGTTCGGCTATCTCGCTGGGATTACCTCGCTGGAACTCGTCACCAGCATCATCATCCTGCCCCAGCGGCAGACGGTCCTGGTGGCCAAGCAGGCGGCGGAGGTCGATCTGCTGACCGGCGGCCGGTTCCGGCTGGGAGTGGGGCTGGGGTGGAACCGGGTCGAGTACGAAGCCCTCGGCCAGGACTTCGCCACCCGGGGCAGGCGCATGGAGGAGCAGGTCGAGCTGATGCGCCGGTTGTGGACCGAGCCGTCGATCACGTTCGAGGGCGCCTTCGACCGGGTGACGGGAGCGGGACTGGCGCCCCTGCCCGTACAGCGGCCGATCCCCGTGTGGTTCGGCGGTCAGTCGCCGGCGGCCTACCGGCGGATCGGGCGCCTGGCCGACGGCTGGTTCCCGCAGTTCGCACCCGGTGACAAGCTCGACGAGGCCAAGGCCCTCGTCGAAGAGGCCGCCAGGCAGGCCGGGCGCGACCCGTCGGTGCTCGGCATGGAGGGCCGCGTCGAGTGGCGGGGCGACGCGGACGATCTGCACGAGCTGGCTCGCCGGTGGCGGGCGTCCGGGGCCACGCACATCGCCGTCAACACCATGCGGACCGGCCTGCGCTCGGTGGATGAGCACCTCGCCGCGCTGGAGCGCGCCGCCGAGATCCTCGGCCTGCGCAGGCAGGCCCACGATCGGTGACAGTATCGATCACTCGTCCTGGCCGAAGCCGGTCAGTGTGATCTTGCCGATGGCGGTGCCCGATTCGAGGATCCGGTGCGCCTCGCGCAGGTTGGCGGCGTTGATCGGGCCGAGGTCGGTGGTCGCCGTGGTGGTCAGGACACCCTTGTCCACGAGCCGCGCCACCTGGGTGAGGATGCGGTGCTGCGCGATCTGGTCGGGTGTCTGGAAGAGGGAGCGGGTGAACATCAGCTCCCAGTGGAAGGAGATGCTCTTCGGCTTGAGCACGCCGACGGGCAGCGTGTCGTAGTCGTCGATCGCGACGATGTGGCCGAAGGGGTGGAGCAGTTCGGCGTAGGCGGGCAGGTTGCGGTCGGTGCCCGCGGTGCTGAACACGTAGTCCACGCCGGCCGGCACCTGCTCCGGCAGCGGCCGGTGATGGTCGATGACCTGGTGGGCGCCCATCCGCCGGGCGAACTCCACGGTCTCCGTACGGGAGGCGGTGCCGATCACCGTGAGCCCCGTGAGGGCGGTGGCGAGCTGGACCACCATCGAGCCGACGCCCCCCGCGGCGGCCGTCACCAGCAACGCCCCGGTCCGCTCCATCGGCGCGTCGCGCAGGCCCAGGCGTTCGAACAGGCCCTCCCACGCGGTGAGCGAGGTCAGGGGCAGCGCGGCCGCCTCGGTGAAGGAGAGCGTGGCGGGTTTGCGCGCCACGATGCGCTCGTCGACCACGTGGTACTCGGCGTCGGCCCCGGGCCGGTCGAGCGCGCCCGCGTAGTACACCTCGTCCCCGGGCTCGAACAACTCCACCTGGTCGCCGGCCGCGACGACCGTGCCGGCCGCGTCCCAGCCGAGCACCTTGGGCTCGCCGCCGGGGTCGGTGTTCCTGCGCACCTTGTAGTCCACCGGGTTGACCGCGATGGCCGCCACCCGGACGAGCAGGTCGCGCGGCCCCGGCGCCGGCACGGGCAGCTCGACGTCCACCAGGCTCTCGGCGTCGTCCACGGGCAGGTTCTTCCGGTACGCGACGGCGCGCATCCTGCTCATCGGAGATCTCCCTCATCGTCGGCTGAGTGACAGTGCGTCACCACGCTCTGACACACTACTCGTACGGCTAGCATGTAGCGCTATGCTGTAGCCCTAATGGAGTCAAGAGGCTTGCGCGTCCTGGTTCGGTCATCGGAGGGCACGTGACATCATCCCCACGGCACACGCCCAACCGGCGCGGGGAGGGCGACCGGCTCCGCCAGGATCTGATCGCCGCGGCCAACAGGCTCCTGGAGGCGGGGGCCAGTCACGAGTCGCTGTCGCTGCGTGCGGTCGCACGCGAGGTCGGCATCGCCGCGACCAGCGTCTACCTGCACTTCCCCGACAAGGTGGCCCTCCTGCTCGCCGTCTACCAGGAACATTTCGCGGTGCTGGCCCGCCATCTGGAGGAGGCCGTCGCCGGGCACGACGACCCCGCCGAGCAGCTTCACGCCGTCGCGCGCGCCTACTGCCGGTTCGCCGAGGAGCACGCCGACGTCTATCAGGTGATGTTCACCCTGCCCGGCCCCATCGGCAGGGTTCCCCGTGAGATCACGAGCGAGGAACGCCCAGGTCTGCCGGCCATCCTGACCTTCCAGAGAGTGATCTCCGCATGCGCCGACGCCGGCATCGCCAAGATCACCGACCCCTGGCCGGCGACGCTCTGCCTGTGGGGCGCCCTGCACGGGATCCTCAGCCTTCGAGCGGCTCGCCCCACGCTCCCATGGCCGCCCATGGACGATCTCATCGACGCCATCGTCGCCACCCATCTCGAGGGCTCAACCGGCGCCTGACATCTGGCGGTAGTGATTCCTGCCGGAGGGTGCTCAGAAAGGGCCTGTCGTAGGCTGCCGGTGACGGCGAACGACAGGCCCTCAGCCCTACCCGAGGACGGCTGTCAGCAACTGATCGACCTCGACCTGTCCCGCTTCCGCTTCGGTCCCGTCCGCTACGACCACGGTGAACGCCGCTGGCGATCCGACCTCGACGAAGCACGACCACGCCAATGACAGCGCCTACTCGAAAAGGGACGGGTCTCCCGTTCCTCGGCGGAGAATCTCGGGCTCGCCCTGCGAGAGGTCGACGACGGTCGTCGGGGTGGCGCCGCACTCGCCGGAGTCGATGACGGCGTCCACCACGTGGTCGAGCGTCTCCTTGATTTCCCAGCCCTGCGTCAGGGGGTCGGTCTCGTCGGGCAGGAGCAGGGTGCTCGACAGCAGTGGCTCGCCGAGTTCGGCCAGCAGCGCCTGGGTGACGACGTGATCAGGGATCCGGACGCCGACCGTCTTCTTCCGGGGATGCAGCAACCGCCGCGGCACCTCCTTGGTCGCGGGCAGGATGAACGTGTAACCGCCGGGAGTCGCCGCCTTGACCAGGCGGAACACCGCATTGCTCACATGGACGAATTGGCCGAATTGGGCGAAGTCCCTGCAGACCAGGGTGAAGTGGTGGTCGCTGCCGAGGCCCCGGACGTCCCTGATCCGGTCGATGCCCTCCTTGTTGCCCAGCCGGCACCCCAGGGCATAGCACGAGTCCGTCGGGTAGGCGATGAGCCCGTCCGCGTGCAGCAGCTCGACGATCTGGCTGATCAGGCGAGGCTGGGGATTGTCCGGATGGAGATCGAAGTACTTGGCCACACCATGGATCTTAGGAGCGGTCACACCCTTGTATGACACGCGACCCGGGGACCAGGAGACTCGGGAAGCGCGACTCGCCAGCCTGCGGCGTGCTTCAGTGGCGTTCGGAGGCCAGGCGGAAGAGCGTCTCGCCCGCGTTCGGCACCACGAGGCAGCCCGGCGTGGCGAGCTCCTCTTCGACGGAGATCGTCGCGGGATCCCGGTAGTTCAGGCCGAGCGCCTCGGTCTCCTCCCGGCCGATGCCGGTCGCGAGCGTCACCGTGATGCGGGGACGCTCGCCCTCCGCCTCGCTCCAGGTGCCGCCCCCGCGCAGGTGGGTCGAGTGCGCCAGGACGCCCCACGGGTGATCCTTGAACCGGTCCCACTGGCCGGTGAAGTAGTCGCGGCAGTGATAGCCGATGGCCGCGATCTCCGGGCCGTGCGTGTGGCTGACCGTCGTGATGCGCGGCGCGTAGATGACGACCTCGCCGCCGTCGGCCACGACTGGGTCCACCTTGTACATGCCCTTGGCGGCCGTCCACATCTCGTCGTAGCGGTCCGGGATGATCGACACCACCCGCGAGACCGGCTCGGGCAGGTAGGCGACGTGCACGCGCGCCGAGAGCCGGGCGGCCTCGGCCCACGCCTGCTTGCCGTCCCCGTACGCCAGGCCGTGCAGCTCGTGCGTGCCCGACTGCACCACCAGGCACAGGGCGCTCACCCGGGCGGGGACGAACGCGGCGGCCTCGTCGATCAGCGCTCGCACCGGGGTGGTCCCGAGGGTGCCGATGATGCTGGAGCTGGAGATCAGGGCGCCCAGCCAGTGGGAGACGTCGATCATCTCCTGGCCCGAGATGCCGGGGAACAGGTATTTGTTGCCGCCCGAGAATCCGACCACCTCGTGCGGGAAGACCGGGCCCAGGATCACCAGCTCGTCGTGCTCGACGGCCGCGCGGTTCACCGTCACGGTCACCGGCCGTTCGAGGAGGCCGCCCGAGAGGCCGGCGAGAGTGCCCGCCTTGATCGTGCCCACCTCGACGAGGGCGCCGGGATCCCACCACTCGTGGTTGACGATGCGGGCGCCCGGGTATCGGGCCGCCAGCCCGCCCGGCTCCACCTCCAGCATCTTCTCGATCTGGGCCTGCGACATGGCCGCGTGGGTGCCGAGAGCGATGAGCACGGTCAGCGAGGCGACGCGGCCCGCGAGCGCGCCGTGCACGGTGTCGAGGACCTCGGCGAGCGGGCAGGAGCGGGTGGCGTCGGGGACGATGACGCAGACGCGGGCCCCGTCGAATCTGGGGTCGGCGAACTGCTCGGCGACGAAGGCGCGCACGCGCTCGTGGCCGAGGGGGGCGTCGGGGGAGGCGAGGGTGGGCATGGTCTGCTTTCCTGTGGTCAGAGCGAGGGGCGCGCGGTCGCGTGGTCGTCGTCGAGCGGATCGCGCCGCCCGGCCACGGGCCTGGGCCCCGTGGAGTCGCGGATGACGAGCCTGCTGTGCTGGACGACGGAGACCGGCGCGAGCTCCTCGGCGCTCCTGATCCGTTCGAGCAGGATCTCCACGGCGGCGGTCCCCGCGGCCCCGCCGGCCGCCGCGACCGTGGTGAGGGCGGGCTGGGCGAGGCCGACCGGCAGCACGTCGTCGCAGCCGATGACGGAGAGGTCCTCCGGCACCCGCACGCCGCGGTTGCGCAGCCGGGACAGCACGCCGAGCGCCATCTGGTCGTCGAAGACGACGGCGGCCGTGTCCGAGCCGAAGATGAGCTCGTCTCCCGCCTGCACGCCTGATTCGTAGTGGGCGGCGAACGGGCCGATGGTGCGCATCTGCATGCCGAGGGTGGTCGCCTCATCGAGCAGGGCGGCGCCGCGTTCGGCGTTGGACCATGATCCCGCGGGGCCGGAGACGAAGGCGAAGCTCGTGTGGCCGAGCGAGCGCAGGTGCCCGAGCGCCTGCCGCATGCCGCCGGCCGTGTCGATCACCACGGACGAGACGGGCTCGCTCGTCCGGTTGACGAGGACGACGGGCTTCTTCGCCGCGGCCCGCCGCAGCGCCTCGTCGTCCAGCAGGCTGGAGCACACGATGAGCCCGTCCACCTGCTGCAGGAGGTGGTCGATGAGGTGCTGCTCGCGGTTGGCGCTCTCCTCGGTGGTGGCCAGGAAGACCGACTGCCGCGCGGCGCCCGCGTAGTCGGTGACGCCCTTGATGATGGGCGGGAAGAATGGGTTGGTGATGTCGGGCACCACCACGCCGATGTTGCCGGTGAGCCCCGTGACCAGGCCGCGGGCTGCCCGGTTGGGGACGAAGTCGGCCTCGCGGGCGGCTTTCATCACCGCTTCGAGCGTCTTCGGGCTCAGCCGCTCGGGCGCGCTGAAGGCACGGGACACCGTGGAGATACTGACCCCGGCGGCTTTCGCCACGTCGTGGATGTTCACCTGTACCCCTTCGTGTCCCGCTACGTTCCGCACGATTGTGTCGAGGATGTTGACTTCTGGCAAGCTTGTTGCAAAGGTTTGCACAACCAAGCAACCTGCGGGTCAGCGACGAATGGAGCCTCGTGAGTACAAGCAGCCGACTGGGAGTCGGCGTCATCGGCGCCGGCATCATGGGCACCGGGCACGCCGCGGCCGCGGCCCAGAACCCGCGGGCCGACCTCGTGGCCGTGGCGAGCGTGCCGATCGCCTCCGCCCGGACCCTGGCCGAGCGGCATGGCGCCGATCACACCGACGACTACCGCGTGCTGCTCGCCCGCCCCGACATCGACCTCGTGACGATCGCCACGCCGGACCACCTGCACCGCCAGATCTGTGCGGACGCGGCGCGGGCCGGCAAGCACTTCATCGTGGAGAAGCCGCTCACCACCAGCCTGGACGAGGCGGACGAGCTCATCGCGGTGGTGCGCGAGAGCGGCGTCAAGGCCATGACCAGCTTCAACCACCGCTGGATCCCGTCGTACGCCAACGCGTTCGACCAGATCACCGCCGGCCGCGTCGGCACGCCGGTCATGGCGTACGCCCGCAAGAACGACCGGATCTACGTGCCGACCGAGATGTTGTCCTGGGCGGCGGAGACCACCCCCGCGTGGTTCCTGTCGAGCCACGACATCGACCTCGTCTGCTGGTACATGGGCGGCGTGCCGCTGGAGGTCGTGGCGACCGGCGTGAAGAACAAGCTCGTCGGCATGGGCATCGACACCTACGACGCCGTACAGGCCCAGATCCGTTTCGACGGCGGGCGCGTCGCCACCGTGGAGAGCTGCTGGATCTATCCGAACAGCTACCCGACGATGACCGACTCCTTCATCGAGATCGTCGGCACCGACGGCGTGATCCACCTCGACCGCAAGGCCGAGCAGGTGGAGGTCGCGAGCGACGGCGCGTTCGAGTGGCCGAGGATGGCGATCATGCCGACCATCCACGGCAAGCAGCGCGGGGCGATGGCCGACGCGATCGACCACATCATCGACTGCGTGCTCGACGACGGGGAGCCGCTCGTCACGCTCGAAAGCTCCAGGCAGGTCACGGCCGTCCTCGACGCCCTGCACGCCTCCCTCGCCTCCGGGACCTGGGAGAAGCTGCGATGACCGGTCAGGACACCGCTCCAGGGGAGATCCGGTCGTACGGCGGCCTCCGCGTCTCCGTCCTGGCCGACGCCCGCACCGCCGGGGCGCTCGCGGGCAGGCGAGCCGCCACCCTGCTCGCCGGGCTGCTCGCGGAGCGGCAGGAGGTGCGCGTCGCCTTCGCCGCCGCGCCGTCCCAGGACGCCACGCTCGGCACGCTCGCGGCGGCGGACGGCATCGACTGGTCCCGGGTGACCGCGTTCCAGCTCGACGACTACGTGGGGCTGGCGACCGGAGCGCCGCGTACCTTCTCCCGCTACCTCGACGAGCACCTCTTCGGGCGGGTACGCCCTGGCCGCGTCGAGTACATGTCACTGACCGGCGACGCCGAGGCGGAGGCGGCCCGCTACGGCGCCCTCGTCGCCGAGCGGCCGCTGGACCTCGCGCTGCTGGGAATCGGTGAGAACGGGCACCTCGCCTTCAACGACCCGCCGGACGCCGACCGCCACGACCCGCGGCCCGCGCGCCTCGTGGAGCTCGACGAGGCCTCGCGCGCGCAGCAGGTCAACGACGGGTGCTTCCCCTCGCTCGACCTCGTGCCGCGCCGGGCGCTGACCCTCACCCTGCCGGCCATCCTCGGCGCTGGGGAGATCGTGTGCACCGTGCCGGGCCGGCGAAAGCGCGACGCCGTCGAGCGCGCGCTCACCGGAGCAGTGGACGGCGGCTCACCCGCCTCCTACCTGCGCGAGCACCCGGCCGCCTGGCTGTACCTCGACGCCGACGCCTCCCCCCTCACGACGCCATGACGGTCGTCGAGGGCCGGATCGCCGGCACCGCCTCCTCCGTGCGCGTCACGCTGCGCGGCGGGCGCATCGACCACATCGAGCGCCTCGCCCGCGATGCCGGCGCCGTCATCGTGCCCGGCCTGGTCGACGTGCAGATCAACGGCTACGACGGGCACGACGTCAACCACGAGAGCGTGGACGGCGGCACGATCCGCCGGATGGCGTCCGCGCTCTGGGCGCGCGGCGTCACGACGTTTCTGCCCACCGTCATCACGGCGGCGGAGGAGCGGATCGTCGGCTCCCTCCGGGCGATCCGCGACGCTCGTGCCCACCATCCCGTTTTCGAGCACTCCGTCCATGGCGCGCACGTCGAAGGCCCCCACCTGTCGGCCGGCGACGGCGCCCGCGGCGCTCACGACGCCGCGTGGATGCGTCCGGCGGACGTCGCCGAGTTCCACCGCTGGCAGGAGGCCGCCGGCGGGATCGTCCGGATCGTGACCGTCGCGCCGGAGGTGGAGGGCGCCGTCGCGTACATCCGCCGGGTGAGCGAGGAGTGTCTCGTCTCGCTCGGCCACTCGTCCGCGAGCGCGGCCGAGGCGCTCGCCGGAGCCGACGCGGGCGCCCGCATGAGCACCCACCTCGGCAACGGCGTGGCGAGCACGCTGCCCAGGCATCCCAACCTCATCTGGGAGCAGCTCGCCGACCCCCGCCTGTCGGCGGGGTTCATCGCGGACGGCCACCACCTCGACGCCGCGGCCTTCGGCGCGATGGTGCGTGCGAAGGGCGTCGACCGGGCGCTCCTCGTGAGCGACGCCGTCGCCCTCGCCTCGGCCGGCGCGCGGCCGGGCGACTACCGCACTCCCGTCGGCGGCGAGGTGACCATGCACGAGGGCAAGCGCCTGACGCTGCGGGGCAGCGAGCTGCTCGCGGGCGCGGTGAAGACCCTCGACGAGTGCCTGTCGTGGTCGGTCGCCGCCGGCATCAGGCCGGCCGACGCCGTCCGCATGGCCTCGGAGAACCCGGCCGCGCTGCTCGGGCTCACCACGCGCGGGCGTCTGCAGTCCGGCGCCGCCGCCGACCTCGCGGTGTACGACGACGAGTCGGCCATCGGCGCGACCCCGGCGAACGCCACGATCGTCGCCGGGACCTGCGTGCACCGGGGACCCTCCGACGCCGGGCTGGCCGAGCTGGGCGAGATTCCGGAGGAACTGCGATGACCGGGACAGGACGGCCCCGCCTCGACGCCCGGAGCCTGCCGCTCGTCGACACCGGCCGCAGGCCCTCCTACGACCTCGACGACGTCCGGGTCGGCGTCGTGCACCTGGGGTTCGGCGCGTTCCACCGGGCGCACCAGGCGGTCGCGTTCGACCGGCTGCTGGAGCGCTTCCCGAACGAGCCGTGGGGTGTGTGCGCCGTCGCGAACACCAACGCCGCCCTCGTACGCGACGCCCGCCAGCAGGACCACCTCTTCACGGTCGTGACCGTCGGCGCGGATCCGTCGGCCGAACCGGCGGTCCGCGTGGTCGGCTCGATACGGGAGAGCCTCCTGGCGAGCGAGTCGGCCGAGGCCGTCGTCGCGCGCCTGGCCGCTCCGGAGATCCACACGATCACGCTCACCATCACCGAGCGCGGCTACGCGCCGCCGCCGGGCGCGCCAGGCGACAGCCTGCTCGGCCTGCTCGCACTCGCCCTCGACCGCCGGCGCGCGGCCGGCCTGCCCGTCACCGTGCTGAGCTGCGACAACCTCGTCGACAACGGTACGGTCCTGCGTGCCGCGCTGCTCGCCCTCGTGGACCGGCACCCCGGCGCGTTCTCCGCCGAACTGCCGGCCTGGCTCGGCACGCGGGCGCGCTTCCCGCGCAGCGTGGTCGACCGGATCGTGCCCAGGCAGACGGCGGCCGACCGGGACCGGGTCTCCGGGCTCCTCGGGCTCGACGACGCCATGGGAATCGTCGCCGAGGAGAGCTTCCACTGGACGATCGAGGCGGAGGAGGGGGTGGCCGCCGAGGCCGACTGGGCGGGCGCCGGTGTCGTCCTCAGCCCCGAGATCGACCGCGTGCAGCAGCTCAAGCTGCAACTGCTGAACGCCACCCACTCGCTCCTGGCGTACTCGGGACTCGCGCTCGGCATCGAGCGCATCTCCGACGCGGCGCGGCACCCGGACATCGCGGCGCTCGCCGCCCGGTTCCTCGCCGCCGAGGCGTTGCCCTCCGTCGTCGCGCCGGCCGGAGCCGACCCCGAGGCGTACGCGGACTCCGTGCTCGCCCGCTTCGCCTCCCCCCTGCTTCCCGACACGACGGCACGCGTCGCGACGGACGGCAGCCAGAAGATCCCCCAGCGGTTCACCGCCACGCTCCTCGCGTGCAAGGAGGGTGGCCGGCCACCGCGGGTGTCGGCCACGGTCATCGCGCTGTGGATGTACCTCAGGACGGCACGTCCGGACGCCTTCTCCGACGAGAACGCACCGGACCCGCGCCTCGACACGGCCACGCCGGACACCCTGCGCGCCTCGGTCTCGGCGGTGCTCGCGGACGTCGTACGGCTGCCCGCCGAGGTGGCTACGGACCCGGACCTGCTCGGGCCGTTGACGCACGCCCTGACGGCGCTCCTGCGCGGAGACCCGCCGGCCGGGCTCATCGCCGAAGCCGCGACCGGCGCGTAACAGCAACCCCCCATCCCCCCACACAAGGAGGAACCATGACCCAACCATTCCTGGAACGCGCGTCCGACGCGCTCCTCGAACGCAAGCTCTACTGGCGGGTCATGCCGGCCCTCATCCTGCTGTTCACGCTGGCCTATCTCGACCGCACGGTCGTCGGCTTCGTCAAGGACGAACTGCAGAGCGACCTCGCCATGTCGGCGACCGCGTACGGACTCGGCGCGGGCATCTTCTTCATCGGGTACGCCCTCTTCGAGGTGCCCAGCAACGTCCTGCTCGCCAGGGTCGGCGCGCGGGTGTGGCTCACCAGGATCGCCATCTCGTGGAGCGTCGTCACGCTCGCCATCGCGTTCAGCCCCAACGCCACGGTCTTCAACATCCTGCGCTTCCTGCTCGGCGTGGCGGAGGCGGGCCTGTTCCCCGGGGCGATCTACTACATGGCGATCTGGTTCCCGCGCCGGTCCCGGGCGCGCGCCGTCGGCTACTTCACCTGGTCCGGCTCGATCGCGGCCATCATCGGCGGGCCGATCGCCGGGGCGATCCTGAGCATGGGGCATGTCGGGCCGTTCCGCCCCTGGCAGACGCTCTTCATGATCCTCGGCGTCGCGAGCCTGATCGTCGGTGTCCTGGTGTTCTGGATGTTGCGCGACTCGCCGGACAAGGTGCGCTGGCTGTCGGACGAGGAGCGGGAACGCCTGCGCGAGGTGCGCGTGCTGGAGGAGTCCACGTCCGAGGTGCTGCCCTCCCAGAGCATGTGGCGCACGCTCGTCAACCCCACCGTGCTCGTCTTCGTGCTCATCTACTTCGCGATGCAGCTCAGCATCTACGGCGTGACCTTCTGGCTGCCCACCATCATCGGCAAGATCCCGGACATCAGCGAGCTCGGGATCGGGTTCGCCAGCGCGGTGCCGTGGATCGTCGCCGCCATCGGCATCTTCTTCGTGACCCGCTACTCAGACGCCTCAGGCAAGCGCCGGATCCTCATCTTCGGCAGCATCCTCACCGGCGCCGTCTTCGAGGCACTCAGCGTGGTCTTCGGCAACCCCGTCCTGGGGATCGCCGCCCTCAGCATCTCGCTGGCCGGCTTCCTCAGCGCGTCACCGGTGTTCTGGACGCTGCCGTCGTCGCTGCTCCAGGGCACGAGCGCGGCGGCGGCCATCGCCCTCATCGGGGGTCTGGGCAACGTCGGCGGGTTCGTCGGGCCGTACATCATGGGCGCCGTCGAGGACGCCACGGGCTCCGTCACGGCGGGACTGCCGCTCCTCGCCATCACCGGCGCCGTCGGCGCGTGCCTGGTCTGGTTCACCAGGCGCCGCACCACGATCGGCCGCAGCGAGGCCGAGCTGGCGATGCACCGGGGTGAGGACCGCGTGCGGACATGACCCTCGGCATCGAACTCCCACCCGGCACCCCGTTCCCGGCCTGGCGCCCCGTGACCCAGGTCCTGCCGGACCTGGGCGTCCCGGACGTCGCCGGGGCGGTGACGGCCGCGATCGCCGCGCATGACTTCGGCGCCTCCATCGGGCCGGGTACGCGGATCGCCGTCGCCGTCGGGAGCCGGGGCATCACGGCGCTGGCGGAGGTCGTCAGGACCACGATCCGCGCCCTGCGTGCCCTCGGCGCCGAGGTCTTCGTCGTCCCCGCCATGGGCAGCCACGGCGGGGCGACGGCCCAGGGGCAGATCGACGTGCTCGCTTCCCTGGGCGTCACCGAGGAGACGGTGGGGGCGCCGATCCGCTCCTCGATGCGTACCGTCGTCATCGGCAGCGTGCTCGACGGCTTCGCGGTGAACGTCGACGAGATCGCGGCCACCCAGGCCGACTACATCGTGCCCGTCAACCGGGTCAAGCCGCACACCGACTTCCGCGGCGAGGTGGAGTCCGGCATCCACAAGATGCTCGCCATCGGGCTGGGCAAGCAGGCCGGGGCGTCGTCGCTGCATTCCTACCCGCTCCAGGAGTTCGGCACGATCATCAGGGCCGCGGGACAGTACGTCCTGGACCACCTGCCCGTCCTGTTCGCGGTCGCCCTGGTGGAGGACGCCCACAAGCAGCTCGCCCATGTGGAGGCGATCCCCGGGGCGCTCGTCGCCGGCCGGGAGCCCGAGCTGCTCGCGCGCGCCAGGCGGCTCCTGCCGCGCATCCCGGTGCCGGCGCTCGATGTGCTGGTGATCGGCCGCGTCGGCAAGGACATCTCGGGCGCGGGCATGGATCCCAACGTGTCCGGGCGTTTCGTCGTACCGGAGATCGAGGCCGCCACGCGCGCCGAACGGGTGGTCGTCCTCGGGCTCACCGAGGCCACGCACGGCAACGCCGCGGGCATCGGCATGGCCGACATCGTCACGGAGGCACTCTTCCGCGAGATCGACCTGCGGCAGACCTACGTCAACCACATGACGACGCACTCGCTGGCGGGCGCGAAGATCCCCGTGATCGCCGCGACCGAGCGGGACGCGGTGGCCTTCGCGATCGCCTCGATGCCGCCCAAGCCACCCTCCGATCTCCGTGTCTGCCTCATCGACAGTACGATCGCGCTGAGCGCCATGTGGGCGACGGACCCCGTGATCGCGGACAGCGGCGGGCTGCTGGTCCCGGCGGGGGAGCCCGAGGCGATGCGCTTCGGACCGGACGGCTCGCTCCTCCAGCGGCCGGGGAGGCGCGGAGCGAACAGCGAGGAGAGGATCACACCATGACCATCGAGGCCGGGCAGCGGCGGGGCGTCTCCGAGGGGGAGGGGAAGGATCCGCTGGAGCGGCTGCGCGAGGTGATCGGGCGGCACGAGCGGCTGCTCGTCGCGTACTCCGGCGGTGTCGACTCGGCACTCGTCGCCACGGTGGGCTCCGACGTCCTCGGCGAGCGCTGCATCGCGGTCACGGCCGTCTCGCCGAGCCTGCCCGCGAGCGAGCGGGCGGCGGCCAAGGACTTCGCCCGCTCGAAGGGCATCCGCCACCTGGAGATCAGCACCGACGAGTTCGACAACCCCGACTACGTCGCCAACCGCGGCAACCGGTGCTACTTCTGCAAGGACGCGCTCTTCGACGCGCTCTCCCCCCTCTCCGAGATGCTCCAGGCGCCCATGGCGCTCGGCACCAACCTGGACGATCTGGGCGACCACCGGCCCGGCCTGGCCGCGGCAAAGCTCCGCGGCTCCATCGCGCCGCTCGTGGAGGCGGGGCTCGGCAAGGCCGCCGTACGCGAGGTGAGCGCGCGCCTCGGCCTGGCGACGGCCGGGAAACCGGCGGCCGCGTGCCTGTCGTCGCGGGTGGCGTACGGCGATCCGGTCACCCGGGAGGCGGTCGCCAGGATCGAAGCCGCCGAGGCGGTCCTGCACGATCTCGGTTTCGCCGAGTGCCGCGTGCGCTCGCACGCCGACGGCACCGTGGCCCGCATCGAGGTGCCGGCGGCGCGCGTCGCGGAGGCCGTCGCCATGCGGGCCGAGATCGACGAGCGGCTGCGAGGCTGCGGGTTCACGTTCGTGACCGTGGACCTCGCGGGGTTCGCCAGCGGTCGCATGAACGCCCTGCTGCCGCTGCTCGCCACGGACCGCCCGACGAAGACCGTCCGATGACCGGCCGCGACTCCGATCGCGGCACTGGCCGCGACTCCGGCCGTGACGACCGGCGTGCGGATCTCGCCGATCTCGCCGATCTCGGGCACTCGACGCTTGACCTCGATCGCGAGGCGCGGCAGGGGCAGGCGGAGGTGGTGTACGGGCCGGGGAAGACGGTGCGGGAGATCGCCGACATCGTCGAGCGCCTGCTCCGCGGCAATGACGGCGCCGTCCTGGTCACCCGGATCGAGCCCGAGCCCGCGCGTGCCGTGCTCGCCCTGCTCGAACCTGTGGCAGGTCTCCCGCCAGGACACCACAGCCCCGCCGCCCGGCAGCTCGTCTGGCGGCCCAGGGATCCCGGCGCGGGACGGGTGACGATCGTCACCGCCGGCACCGCCGACGGCCCCGTCGCCGAGGAGGCCGCGAACACCTGCGCCGCGCTGGGCATCGAGGTCACGCGCGTCAACGACGTCGGCGTCGCGGGGATCCACCGGCTGGCGGCCCGCGCGGACGAACTGCGTACAGCCGAGCTGGTCATCGTGATCGCCGGCATGGAGGGCGCGCTCGCCAGCGTCGTCGGGGGACTGGTCGCGGCCCCGGTCATCGCGGTCCCCACCTCGACCGGCTACGGCGCGTCGCTCGAAGGCGTGACCGCGCTGCTGGCCATGCTGAGCTCGTGCGCGGCCGGCCTGGTGGTCGTCAACATCGACAGCGGGTTCGGCGCGGCCATGGCCGCCCACCGCATCCTCAGGAAGACAGCATGATCCTCTGGCTCAACCCGTCGGCCGGGATCTCCGGGGACATGCTCCTCGGCGCGCTCCTCGACCTGGGCGCGCCCATCGCCGCGATCGAGGCTTCGATCGCGAGCACCGGCATCACCGGATGGTCGATCACGCCGCGCCGGGTCTCGAAGAACGGCATCGCCGCGACCTACGCCGACGTCGTCACCGACGACGGCGCACCGGAGCGGCACGCCTCCGAACTGCTGGCGATGGTTCGTGCGGCGACGCCCGCACCGGTGGCACGGCTCGCCGCCGCCGCCGTCAGCCGCATCGCGGCCGTCGAGGCGCGCATCCACGACTCCACCCCGGAGCGGGTACACCTGCACGAGATCGGCGGGCTCGACACGGTCGTCGACGTCGTGGGCGTCGCCGCGGGCCTGCACGCCCTGGGGATCACGGCCGTGTACAGCGGCTCGGTAGCCCTGGGGGGCGGGAGCGCCAGGTCGGCGCACGGCGTCCTGCCCTCGCCGGCCCCGGCGACCATGCGACTGCTGGCCGGGGCGCTCGTGCACGGGGTCGCCGTGCGGAGCGAGACCACCACCCCTACCGGTGCCGCCCTGCTCGCCGCGATGCTCACCGACTACGGCCCGCTGCCGCCCGTGACGATCACCCGCACCGGGCACGGCGCGGGGAGCAAGGACTTCCCCGGGCATCCCAACGTGCTCCAGGCGAGCCTCTGCGCGGGCGACAGCGGGGTTCGGCGGCGCGACACGGTCATGCTGGAGACCAATCTCGACGACGTGACCGGCGAGCAGCTCGGCGTGGTGATCGCCGGAGCGATGGCGCGCGGGGCGTTCGACGCGTGGGTGCAGCAGACGGTGGGCAAGAAGGGGCGACCGGCGCACGTGGTGCACCTGCTGTGCTCCGCCGGCCTCGCCGAGGAGCTGGAGGAGTTCCTGTTCGCCGAGACGGGGACACTGGGCGTCCGGCGCGCCGTCGTCGAGCGCCGGGAGTTGCCGCGCTGGACCGGCACGGTCGACGTCGACGGGCAGCCGGTGTCGGTCAAGTACTCGCCTTACGGACATAAGGCCGAGCACGACGATCTCCTGCGCGCCGCCGCCGCCCTCGGCCGGCCGGTACGTGCCGTCGCGGCGCAGGCCGCCACCCTCGCGGCGGCGGCCAGACGAACCCCCACCCCGCCCCCACCGGCCGAGATCACCGGCGCGATGTGGCAGGGCTCGTCCGAGCACACGCCCGGAGACGGCAGGCTCGGGGACGGCGGGCTCGGGGACGGCGACTCCGGGGACGGCGACCCCCGGGACGGCGACCCCCGGAACAGCGGCCCCGGGAACGGCGACCCCGGGAACGGCGACCCCGGGAACGGCGACCCCGGGAACGGCGACCCCGGGAACGGCGACCCCGGGAACAGCGGCCCCGGGAACAGCGGCCCCGGGAACAGCGGCCCCGGGGACGGCGATCCCGGGGACGGCGGTCCCGGGGACGACGATCAAGGCAACGGCGGGGCTGCGAACGGCGCGTCGGGGCAGCGGAAGGATCAGGCGTGACGCTCGCGGAAGGTTCCGATCACGTCCAGCCGCTCTCACGGAGGCGCTTTCCGGCCGAGGTGCTCGTGATGGGCGTGTCCGGGTCCGGGAAGAGCACGGTGGGCGAGGCCCTCGCCAGGTGCCTGGGGGCCCGTTTCGTCGACGCCGACACGCTGCACCCGGCGCGGAACATCGAGCTGATGTCCGCAGGTGTCCCCCTCACCGACGCCGACCGCGCATCGTGGCTCGACCGCGTCGCCAACGCGTACGCCGCAGACCGGTACGTCGCCGACCCGGACGTCGGAGGGCAGGGCGTCGGCGGGCAGGGTGTTGTCGTGGCCTGCTCAGCCCTCAAGCGCGCCTACCGGGACCGCATCCGCGAGCGGGCGCCACGGCTCATGATCGTGCAGCTGGTCGCCGATCCGAGCGTCCTGAGAGCCCGGCTCGACGCCCGGCAGGGGCATTTCATGCCGCCCTCCCTGCTCGCCTCACAACTCGCGGCGCTCGAAGACCTCGCCCCGGACGAGCGCGGCGCCCAGGTGAACGTCGCCGCCTCCCCGGCCGCCGTCGTCGAAGCGGCACTCGCGGTCGTCGGCGAGCGGGTCGGCTGACAGGCCGGCCTCACGGGTGACCGGGATGTCGCCGTGCACGACTGACCGCCGCCGGACGGCCAGAACTGACCGCCGCCGGACGGCCAGGACTGACCGCCGCCGGTCGCCCAGGACCGACCGCCGCCGGACGGCCAGGACTGATCGCCGCCGGACGGCCAGGGCGGCGGCGATGCAGGCCGCAGGCAGGGCCGGCAGCACGTAGCGGTGGTCGAAGTCGAGCGCGGCCACGGGTCCGACGAGCAGGAACATCGCGAACGACCACGGCAGCAGCGCGGCCGTGCGGCGGCGGGCCGCGCCCAGCCCGCCCGCGAGGAGCAGCACCCCGAGCAGGGGACCATGCAGCGCCCACGGGTAGGGGTAGGCGGCCAGGATCGACCCGTACGGCTCGACGGATGACATGCCTCGGATGCTTGGGTCGTACTCGGCGCGGACCTTGCCGATGAGGGCGTGCTCCTCGGGCAGCGGCCACGAGCCGTGCGGGAAGGTGGAGGCCACGCTCACCCGCCTGGGATGGGCGACCGGCTCCCAGGTGAAGGCGAGCGCGGTGTCGCGCGCCACCTCGCGCAGGTAGTCCAGCGGTTGCGCGGCGATGGCGGCGATGGCGAACGACCTGGCCAGGTCGTTGTGCGAGAACCGGTCGCCGGGCAGGCGGTTGAGTGACGCGCCGGGGGCCCACACGTACTCTGAGGCGGCGTCGAGCACGGTGCCGTTCGGGCAGAGCGCGGCCAGTTCCGGCGGCGGCTGGATGACCGAGCAGTCGGCGAAGGTCATCGTCCGGGCCCACAGGGCGACGCCGTCGGAGCCGCTCAGGGCGAACCTGCCGTGGTGCTGGGCGTACCAGCCGGCGTAGGCCAGCAGGGGCAGCGCGCCCGCCAGCACCAGCGCCGCCACCCGCCGCCAGGGGGTGCGGCGCAGCAGCAGATGAAGTACGGCCAGAGCGAGCAGCGGCACGGCCGCGGTACGGGTCAGGCCGGCCAGCGCGAGCAGCAGCCCGGCGGCCGCCGCGGCCCGGAGCGACACCAGCCCCGGCCGCCACATCAGGACCAGCAGCGCGGCCGTGACCAGGAAGATGACCTGCAGGTCGGACAGCACGGCGTGCTCCAGCCGGAGGAAGGCCGGGTCGAACAACACCGGCACCGTGGCGAGCGTCGCCCCCCACCCGGGCAGACACTTCCTGCGCAGCAGCGCGTAGATCATGATCCCGACGCCGAGGCCCATCGCGTGCTGCACCCCGGCCACCAGCTCCACGCTGCGGAAGGGGCTGAGCGCCCACAGGAACCAGGAGTACCCGGCGGGATGGAAGGCGCCCTGCGGCCGCATGTGCAGGGCGGTGTCCAGGTAGGTGAACGAGTCGTACCAGTAGAGCTGCGCGGTGTCGTACCCGAGCATGACCAGCACGCGCAGCGCGACGGCCGATACGAGCACGCACGCGAACAGCCGGTGCCCGCGCGGGACACCGGCGATCGTGTGCTGGACGACCGGCCTCGTCAGAGTGGCTGACACGGACTCTTCTCCCCCGGAACGGGGCCGGGCGGATCCCGGCCGAGAGAAGGTGAGTCCAGCGGATGGCCGATAACCTGATCGTCACCTGAAGTGGTTATGTCCGCGTTATGCGGTTCCAGGGATGATCGTCGGCATTCAGCGCTCTGGTAAGGAAGTGACGTTGTGCGGGTGTTGGTCGCCGAGGACGAGAGAATGCTCGCGGACTCGATCGCCGAGGGACTGCGGGGAGAGGCGCTCGCGGTGGACGTCGCCTATGACGGCGAGGAGACCCTGGAACGGCTCGGCGTCAACGAGTACGCCGTGCTCATCCTCGACCGCGACCTGCCCGGCGTGCACGGCGACGACGTGTGCCGGACCGTGGTCGAGCGGGAGTGGCTGGTCAGGGTGCTCATGCTGACCGCGGCCGGGGACGTGCGGTCGCGGGTGGCGGGGCTGTCGCTCGGGGCCGACGACTACCTGCCGAAGCCGTTCGCGTTCGAGGAGCTGGTGGCCAGGGTGCACGCGCTCGGCCGCCGCAGCGGCAAGGCGGATCCGCCGATGTTGGAGCGGGCGGGTGTGCGGCTGGACTGGGCGCACCGGCAGGTGTTCCGCGACGGCGTCTACGTGCCGCTGGCCCGCAAGGAGTTCGGCGTGCTGGCCGAGCTGCTGCGGGCCGGCGGCACGGTCGTGTCGGCCGAGGACCTGCTGGAAAGGGTGTGGGACGAGCACATCGACCCGTTCACCAACACCGTGCGCACCACGATGATGAAACTGCGCAGGAAGCTCGGCGAGCCCCAGGCGATCGAGACCGTGCCCGGCGCCGGATACCGCATCCCATGAGCGTCCGGTTGCGTTTCGCGCTGGCCTGCGCGGCGGTGTTCGCCGTGTTCGGGAGCCTGGTCCTGGCCGGCGTCTTCCTGGGGGTGCGGCAGAGCATGGAATACCGCGCCGGGCTGCTCACCCCCGCCGCGATCAACGTTCCGAATCGCGGCGGCCACTTCCTCCGGGGCGAGGACCACTACGAGGTCGCGCGGGAGCGGGCGATGCAGGTGCACGCCGTCTACCAGCGCGACACCCTCGCCAACGTCAGGACCGTCGGCGCGCTCGCGCTGCTGGCCGGGGCGGGCGCGGCGTTCGCGGCCGGGTGGCGGGCGGCCGGCTGGGTGTTGCGGCCGGTCAAGGCGGTGACCGAGACCGCGCGGCGGGTGGCGCAGAGCCACGACCTGACCGAACGCATCGCGTACGAGGGGCCGCGCGAGGAGGCCAAGGAGCTGGCCGGCATCTTCGACACGATGCTGGACCGGCTGGCCCGCGCGTTCGACGGGCAGCGGCGCTTCGTCGCCAACGCCGCCCACGAGCTGCGCACCCCGCTGACGATCAACCGCACGCTGGTGGACGTGGCGGTGCGCCGGCCGGAGGCCACCGAGGACGTCAAGCGGCTGGGCGAATCGTTGCTGCTGGTCAACGGCCGCCACGAGCGGCTCATCGACGGCCTGCTGGCGCTGGCCGAGGGCGAGCAGACAGTGCTGGACCGGCGCTCGTTCGACCTGACGGACGTGGCCGAGCACGTGCTGGACCAGGCCGCGGCCGAGGCGGCCGAGCGGGAGGTGACCATGCATCGGCTGCTCGACGCGGCTCCGACGACGGGTGAGGCCGTGCTGGTCGAGCGGCTGGTGCAGAACCTGCTGGAGAACGCGATCCGGCACAACCATCCCAAGGGCGAGGTGTGGGTGACCACGCGGCAGCGCACCGATCAGGTGGAGCTGGTCGTGGCCAACACTGGGCTGCAGGTCCCGTCGTACGAGATCGAGACGATCTTCCAGCCGTTCCGCCGGCTGCACGGCGACCGGCTGCGTTCGGACCGGGGCAGCGGGCTGGGCCTGTCCATCGTACGGGTGATCGCCGAGGCGCACGGCGGCACCGTCACGGCCCGCCCCCGGGAGGAGGGCGGGCTGACGATCACCGTGGAGCTGCCTGTCAGGTGAGGTTCTCTCGTCAGGGCGCCGCGTTGAGCAGATCCAGGGCGCTGTGCTGGCAGCTGTGGTTGGTGGCGCCGCGGGGCCCGGCCCAGTGGCTGCCGTAGGCGTCGATGGTGTCGCGGTCGTTGGCGTACGCGCTGTCGGCGTTGCGCCGCAGATAGGCGTCGTAGGCGCCACCGGTCGCCGTGTTGAGCACGCCCAGGCCGCGGATGGCGGCGCCCTTGAAGGAGGCGCCGTCTCCGCCGCACGTGTCGGACTCGTTGGGCTCGCGCAGGATGCCGTTCGGGCTGAGATAGCCGCTGGTGGTCAGCGCGTCGCCGATCCGGCGGGCGGTCGCCAGGGCCGCGGTGTCACCGGTCGCCTTGTTGAGCTGCACCAGCGCGTTGATCAGCACGCCCTGGTTGTAGGTCCAGGTGGTGTCGCCATTGTTGCGGCAGGTCGACAGGTTGATGCCGTCGTTGACGAGGTTCTGGCCGTTCAGCATGCCGGTGCTCTGGAACCACGTCCAGGCCGCCTGCGCGCGCCCCCGGTAGAGGGTGTCGCCCGGGATGCGTTGCGACAGGGCCGCGGTCAGCTGGATGTACAGACTGTTCTCGATGGCGTTCTTGCCGGCCCTGTCGGTCTTCCACCACACGCCGCCGCCGCACCGGTCGTCCCAGTAGGAGTACATGTAATCGGCGTCGGCCCTGGCGGTGTTCAGGTAGCGGACGTCGCCGGTCACGTCGTACGCGGCCACCCAGGCCAGCCCCCACCAGCCGGTGTCGTCGAGATACTCGTTGCGGAACTGGCCGCCGCGCGTGTTCACGTTCTTGTCGTAGGTGGTGGCGATCGCGTATTCGTAGCTGTGCATGCCGCTGCGCTTGATGTTGTCGACGATCGCGGTCAGCGCGTTGGCGCCGGTCCACCAGCCGTTGCCGTCGAACAGGCCGGTGGTCCGGTCGTAGCGCATCATGAGCGCGGTCGCCGCCGCCGTACGCCGGTCCCAGGCGTTCCACGTGCTACGGGCCCACGGCGTACAGGTGATCTCGGGACGGTCGCCGGCCTTGCCGCACGCGCGCAGCGCGCCGACGCCTCTGTTAGCCCAGTCGTCGACGTTGAACATGCCGGTCCGCCGGCCCGTGCTCCCGGCCGGGATCGACGTGAGGCCGATGCGGCTGTCGACCCACGTGCGGCCGCCGTCGAAGGACCGGTCGAGCCACACCTGGTCGCCGCCCTGACCGTTCTCGACCGACCCCCACGCCATGGCGTCGGCGTCGTCGACGTGCACGACGAACCGGCGGCCGTACAGCGTGCTGGACACCGGCTGCCGGTCACCGGGGGATAAGGCGGGATCGCGTCCGTCGCAGAAGCGGTTGCAGATCGTGGCGGCGTAGGCGGGCTGGGGGAGGAGGACGCCGCCGGCCGCCACCCCGATCACGGTGAGGGCGGAGGCGGCCAGTTTGCGTAGGAGTGAGGAAGGCATGTCATCTCCTGAGGTCTGTCCTGACAACGCTGTCATGGCAGGGCTGTCATGGCAGGGCGGATGGCGGCGTCGTCAGTCCATGGGGTGCGGTCCCGCGGTCACGGCAGAGCAACCGGAACGTGCCCGAGGTGAGGGACGTAACGGGGAGAGCGCTCTCCGCAACGTAGCCACGCAGTGCGCGCTCGTCAATAGGTGTCAGCCGGCTGGACGCGTCAAGGCGGATGCGCGACCCTGCGACCCGGACGTCCCATGGTTCACCGGGCCCTGCGAGGCGAGCAGCGCGGTGCGGGCGGCTCCGAGCAGGCCCGACTGCCGTCCGAGCATGGAGGGCTCGACGGTGGTCCGTCGCACGAAGCCGAGTGTGGCCAGCCGCCTGACGTGGCGCCGCAGCGGCGCAAACAGGATCTGGCCCGCCGCCGAGACCCCGCCGCCGATGACGACGCGGTCGAGATCGCACATCGTCGCCGTCGCGACGATGCCCCGGGCGAGAGCCTGAGTGCCCTGGTCGAAGGCGGCCAATGCGAGGGGCAGGCCCTGACCGGCGTCGGCGGCGAGGGCGCGGGCGTCGGCGCCGGCCCAGCCGTGCTCCTGTGCCCAGCGGACCATCGACGGCCCGCTGGCGTACGCCTCGACGCAGCCGGAACCCCCGCACGAGCAGCCCGGCCCACCGGGATCCACGACCACGTGACCGATATGGCCGGCGTTGCCGCTCGGCCCGGGGTACGCCGTGCCGTTGAGCACGAGACCGCCGCCGATGCCGGTCGAGACGACGATTCCGAGCATCGAGGCCACGCCGCGCCCGGCCCCGAGCCAGTGCTCGCCCACCGCGGCCGCGATGCCGTCGCCCACCAGGGTGACGGGAACGCCGGGCACGATGCCGCCCGCCACCTCCACGAGCGGGAAGTCACGCCAGGCGGGGATGTTGACGGGGCTGACCGTGCCGCGCACCATGTCGAGCGGCCCGGCCGAGGCCAGCCCCACCGCGCCGATCGCCGCGCCCTGCGCCACCGAGGTCAGCAACGCTCGCAGCGCCTCGCCGAGGTCGAGCTCCGTCGTGGGCGTGGGGGTCTCGGCGTGCCTGCTGACCTGCCCGTCCGCGCCGACCAGCCCGGCTGCGATCTTGGTGCCGCCGATGTCCACGGCGAGCACGGCTTTCTGGTCCAATTGGCGATCCTGTTCTGATCAGTCGGCGAGAAGCGCTGACAGTTGCGGCGAGTACGTGGCATGCAGGACGAGCGCGGCGCTGCCCACGACGGCGGCGTCCGCGCCGAGCGGGGAGGGCGCGACGTCGATGACCCGGATGTGGCGGGACAGCGGTCTGGTGGCCAGTGCCGAGGCGACGACCTCGACGTATCGCATCTCGACGTGCTGAATGCCGTGCCCTCCGAGAACGATGAGGTCCACATCGACGAAGTTGGCGACGTTGACCGCGACCGAGGCGACGTGTTCCGCGGCCTCGTCGATGACCGCCGTCGCGAGAGGGTCGCCGTCCTCGGCCGCGGCCCGGATCGCGGCGTGGTCGACCAGGCTCGGATCGCGATCGAACGACTCCCGCAGCACGCCGCCGTCGTGCCCGCCGGCGAGCCGGCGATGCACCTCGGCGACGATCGCGGACGGGTTGACGAGCCTCTCCAGGCAGCCCCGCTGGCCGCAGTAACACTCCGGCCCGTCGGGCAGCACGGAGGAGTGGCCGAACTCCCCGGCGTTCAGCGAGCCGCCCCGGAACACCTGATGGTTGAGGACGAGACCGCCGCCGATACCGGTACCGAAGAAGAAGTACGCGAAGTTCGCCACCCCCCGGCCCGCACCGGACCATCGCTCGCCGACCGCGGCGGCGGTGGCGTCGTTGTCCAGCGTCACCGGCAGGCCGGTGGCGTCGCTCAGCATCTGCTGCAACGGCACCCGGGTCCAGTGCGCGAGCTGCGGCGGGGCGACGAGCATGCCGAGGCCCAGATCTATCGGGCCCGGGGTGGCGAGGCCGAGGCCGAGCACCTGGCCGCGCGGGACGTCCGCTTCGGTGAGCACGTCGGCGACCAGTTCGGTCATGGCCGAGACGACGTGCGACGGGTCGGTGCCGGGCGGGGTGGGACGCCGCTTGACGACCAGCGGCCGGCCGAGCAGGTCGACCACGGCGCAGGTGAGTTCGGCCGGGTCGAAGTGGAGTCCGACCGCGCTGCCCGCGTCGGCGTTGATCCTCAGCGCGGTACGGGGCTTCCCGCCGTTGGAGACCCGGTTGGCATGGTCTTCCCGCACGATGCCCTCGTCGAGCAGCCGGCGCACGATACCCGAGATGCTCTGTGGGGTGAGCCCGGTGCGCTGGGCGATCTCCACCCGGCTGATGCCGTCGATGAGCTGAATCTGGTCCAGCACGACCGCCCGGTTATACCGCCCCACCTTGGGGAGATTTGTCCCTGCTTGTCGCACGCAAGGTCCTCTCTGCTCGTCGCCTCGGACATTCTGCACCAGGGCGTTGACTTAGTAAGACAAATGGATTTAGAGTCCCTCCACATAGCGGTAACACGTCTGACATGAAGAAACCCCTGTAGCGGCGCGGCGCTCGGCGCTGTGACCGCGAGTTGACAGACCAGGCCATCGGAGGCAAGTTGATGTCCAGGACATCCCGCATCCCTCGGGGACCGGATCCGCGTGGTCGTCGCGGCAGCCGATGTGTGGAGTTCCGGTCATGAGCCGTGCCTCGACCCTGCTCGAGATGCGATCGATCACCAAGACGTTCCCCGGAGTGACGGCGCTCGCCGATGTCAACCTCGAGGTCCGGGCGGGCGAGATCCACGCGATCTGCGGCGAGAACGGCGCCGGCAAATCCACGCTCATGAAGGTGCTGAGCGGCGTGCACCCCCACGGCACGTATTCCGGTGACATCGTCTACCAGGGCGAAGAGGTCCGCTTCCACGACATCCGGGGCAGTGAGCAGGCCGGCATCGTCATCATCCACCAGGAGCTCGCGCTGGTGCCGGGCATGTCGATCACCGAGAACATCTTCCTCGGCAACGAGCCGCGCAAGCGGGGCTCGATCGACTGGAAGGGCGCCCAGCGGCGGGCGGTCGAGCTGATGGAACAGGTCGGGCTCCGGGAGGACCCGGACACCCTGATCAAGGACATCGGCGTGGGCAAACAACAACTCGTCGAGATCGCGAAGGCGTTCGCGAAGGATGTGAAGCTGCTCATCCTCGACGAGCCGACCGCGGCCCTCAACGAGGCCGACTCCCAGCACCTGCTCGACCTGCTGCGTGGATTCAGGGAGCGCGGAATCACCTCGATCATCATTTCGCACAAGCTGAACGAGATCGAGGCGGTCGCCGACTCCATCACGATCCTGCGCGACGGCCGGACGATCGAGACCCTCGACATCAAGGCCGACGGAGTCAACGAGGACCGCATCGTGCGCGGCATGGTCGGCCGCGAGCTGGACAGCCGCTTCCCCGACCACACGCCGGACATCGGCGAGGTCTTCTTCGAGGTGCGCGACTGGACCGTCCGGCACCCGAACTCGGCCGAGCGGCTGGTGTGCAAGGGTTCGAGCTTCCAGGTCCGGCGCGGCGAGATCGTGGGCTTCGCCGGGCTCATGGGCGCCGGGCGTACCGAGCTCGCGATGAGCCTGTTCGGGCGCTCCTACGGCGTGTACCTGTCCGGCCAGGTTCTCAAGGAGGGCAAGGAGATCCAGCTGAGGTCGGTGGCGGACGCCATCGGGCACGGCCTCGCCTATGTGAGCGAGGACCGCAAGACGATCGGCCTCAACCTGCTCGACGACATCAAGACCTCGATGGTGGCCGCGAAGTTGTCGAAGATCTCCACGCGCGGGGTCGTCGACGCGGTCCAGGAGCACCGGGTCGCGGAGGAGTACCGCAAGAGCCTGAGGATCAAGACGCCCAACGTCGATGAGGGCGTCACGAAGTTGTCGGGCGGCAACCAGCAGAAGGTCGTCCTGGCGAAGTGGATGTTCACCGATCCGGACCTGCTGATCCTCGACGAGCCGACCCGCGGCATCGACGTGGGCGCCAAGTACGAGATCTACGGGATCATCCAGCGGCTCGCCGCCCAGGGCAAGGGGGTCATCGTCATCTCCTCGGAGCTGCCCGAGCTCATCGGCCTGTGCGACCGCATCTACACGGTGTTCGAGGGCACCATCACCGGGGACGTGGCGCGCCGCGACGCCAACCCCGAACTCCTCATGAAGCAGATGACCTCTACCAAGAAGATGCCGACTCCATGAGCCGAATCAAAGACCTGCAGAAGAACCTCTTCGGAGGCACGACCTCCAACGCCCGCCAGTTCGGCATGATCTTCACGCTCGTGGCGATCGTGGTGCTGTTCCAGATCTGGACCGACGGTCTGACCCTGACCTCCGGCAACCTCATCGCGGTGGTCAGCCAGTACTCCTACATCCTGATCCTGTCCATCGGCATGCTCATGGTGATCGTCGCCGGGCACATCGACCTCTCGGTCGGCTCGGTCGCCGCGTTCACCGGCATCGTGGTCGCCAAGGCGATGCAGGAGTTCTCGATCCCCTGGCCGCTGGGCATCGTGCTCGGCCTGCTGGTGGGCGTCGTGATCGGCGCGTGGCAGGGTTTCTGGGTCGCCTACGTCGGGGTGCCGGCCTTCATCGTGACCCTGGCCGGCATGCTGCTGTTCCGCGGCGGCAACCAGTACATCGGCAACGCCGACACGGTGCCGGTCCCCACCGGCTTCCGCCAGATCGGCGCCGGCTTCCTGCCCGAGGTGGGGCCGAACACCGGGTACAACAATCTGACGTTGCTGCTCGGCCTGGCCGCCTGCCTGGGCGTCGTCTGGCGGGAGCTGAAGTCGCGGCAGACGCGCCGCGAGATGCACGCCGACGTCGCGCCGATGTGGATCTCGCTGCTCCGGCTGGCCGTGATGCTGGGCGTCATCATCTTCACGACGCTGCGCTTCGCGGGGGGCCGCATCGGCACCAGCCTGCCGATCTCCGGCATCATCCTGATCGTCCTGGTGCTCGCGTACTCGTACTACACGCGCAACACCATCGGCGGCCGGCACATCTACGCAGTCGGCGGCAACGCCCGTGCGGCGGAGCTGTCCGGCGTGAAGCTCAAGCGGGTCAACTTCCTCGTCATGATGAACATGTCCGTGCTGGCCGCCCTGGCCGGCATGATCTTCGTGGCACGGTCCTCGGCCTCCGGCCCGCAGGACGGCCTGAGCTGGGAGCTCGACGCCATCGCGGCCGTCTTCATCGGCGGCGCGGCGGTCTCCGGCGGCCTCGGCACCATCAGCGGGTCGATCGTCGGCGGTCTCGTCATGGCCCTGCTCAACAACGGCCTGCAGCTCGAAGGCGTCGGCTCCGACATGGTCCAGATCATCAAGGGCCTGGTCCTGCTCCTGGCCGTCGCCTTCGACGTCTACAACAAGAGTCAGGGACGCTTCTCGATCATCGGGTCGCTGATGCGTCCGTTCCGCCGGGAGGCTCCGCCTCCACCGACGGGCCCATCACGTACGGACTCCGATCCTGACAAGGCTCCGGTCGCCAGGTGACCGATCGACCAGCACTGACATCACCGGGTTCCGGGGCGCTTGCCTCACCCCCCGTATCACTGCAAGAAGGGCTCATTTTCACGATGCGCACATTCCTCACCAGGAGTATCGCGGTAGCCGGTGCCGTGGCGCTGCTCACGCTGAGCGCCGCATGCTCCAACGAGCGCGAAGGCGCCACCAGCGCCGGCACCGGTGGCGCCACCGCCGCCGCCAAAGGCTTCGCGGCCGACGCCCTGATCGGCGTCGCGCTGCCGTCGAAGACCTCGGAGAACTGGGTGCTGGCCGGCGACCTGTTCGCCAACGGCCTCAAGGAGGCCGGCTTCAAATCCGACGTGCAGTACGCGGGCGCGTCCACCACCGTCGCCGACCAGCAGGCGCAGATCTCCGCCATGGTCACCAAGGGCGCGAAGGCGATCGTCATCGGCGCGACGGACGCCGCACAGCTCGCCACGCAGGTGGCGCAGGCCAAGCAGGCCGGCACGACCGTCATCGCCTACGACCGGCTCATCACCAACACGCCGGATGTGGACTACTACATCGCCTTCGACAACTTCAAGGTCGGCCAGCTGCAGGGGCAGGCCCTGCTCGACGGCATGAAGGCGAAGAAGGACAAGGGCCCGTGGACGGTCGAGCTGTTCTCCGGCTCGCCGGACGACAACAACTCCGCCGTCTTCTTCAACGGCGCCATGGAAGTGCTCAAGCCGGCCATCGACAAGGGTGACGTCGTCGTCGGCTCGGGCCAGGCGGAGATCAAGCAGACCGCGATCCAGGGCTGGAAGGCCGAGAACGCGCAGCAGCGGATGGACTCGCTGCTGACCTCGACCTACAACGGCAGCAAGACCCTCGACGGCGTCCTGTCCCCGAACGACACCCTCGCCCGCGCGATCATCACCTCGGTGAAGGGCGCCGGCAAGCCGGTCCCGGTCGTGACCGGCCAGGACTCCGAGGTGGAGTCCGTCAAGTCGATCGTGGCCGGCGAGCAGTACTCGACGATCAACAAGGACACGCGGAAGCTGGTCACCGCGACCGTGAACATGGTCAAGGCCCTGCAGACGGGCGGCACGCCCGAGATCAACGACACCAAGTCCTACGACAACGGTGTCAAGGTCGTCCCGTCGTACCTCCTCCCGCCGGTCATCGTCACCAAGGACAACGCGGCCGAGGCCTACGCCAACGACCCGAAGCTGGCCCCCCTCACCAAGTAGCGCCGGCACCGATGATGCCGTCGCGCGTCCCGGACTGATCCCGGGGCGCGCGAACGGCACTCCTTGAGGAAGCCTCGTGAATCTTTCGCGTACCTGGACCGGCCTCGTCGCTCTCCTCCTCGCAGGCACGACCGCGGGGCCGGTCTTGGCTGCGACCGCGCCGGCCTGCGACCTCGTCGTCGCCGGCGTCCGGCCCGACGTAGGCACCCAGCAGGCCTGGAACCGGTTCGGAGATCGCGCGGAAGCCGGACAATGGGCCGGAGCCGACGGCACGTACTCCGCCGCGCTGCCGGACGGGCGGGTCGCCTGGCTGTTCAACGACACCTTCCTCGGGCCGGTCGGGCCGGGGCGCTCCATCCGGCCGCACGACCCGGTGCACAACACCATCGTCACCAGCCGGCCGCTCACTACCTTGCTGGGCGGCGGCACCGCGCAGGAGCCCCTGCCGATCGTGGGGCCGCCCGGCACGGACCGGCCCTGGTACTGGAACGCCGACGGCATCGTCGACGAGGGCAAGCTCTACGTCTTCGAGGCGCAGCAGCAGAAGGCGGGGGAGGGTCACTTCGGCTTCGAGTGGATCGGGACCGACCTGGCCGTTCTCTCCCTGCCGGACCTGAAGGCCGAGCGGGTCGTGCCCACGTACGACTCGGCCGGCATCACCTGGGGCGTCGAACTCCTGCCCGTCGGCGAGCACATCTACATCTACGGCGTGCGGCAGCTCAAGGAGTGGCCGGGCACCAAGGAAGCCTTCGTCGCGCGGGCCCGCAAGGGCGAGCTGGACGGGACGTGGGAGTTCTTCACGGGAAGCGGATGGTCCGCCGACGAGCACGATTCGACGGCGATCGCCGGTGACGTCGGCTCGTCGTACGGCGTCTCCGAGGTGAACGGGCAGTACGTCATGGTCACGACGGACAGCTTCCTGGGCTCCGCGATCTACACCCTGACCGCGTCCACCCCCTTCGGCTTCGCCGGCGTCACGCGCCGGCAGGTCTACGACACCCCGGAGGGGCAGCCGGAGTACGACGACACCGCGTCGGGCGACGTCTACACCTACAACGTCGCGGCGCATCCGGTGCTGAGCCGGCCGAACACGCTCGTCGTGTCGTACAACGTCAACAGCACGAGCATCGACGACCTTTTCCGTGACATCGGCAACAACCGCGCGCGCTTCCTGGAGATCCGCTTCCGGCCTCAGCACCCGAACTGCCGCACGCCGCACGCCTGAGGCGCGCTGTAGGTGCCTTCGCGGCGTCAGGCGAGGAGCTCGTCGCCTCGGATGCGGGCGTGCAGGTGCATGTCGTGCCGGCCGTCGGAGTGGACGGCGTCGCTGCGCTTGGTGCCCTCAAGGAGGAAGCCGGATTTGACGGCGACCCGGCAGGAGGCGTCGTTGCGGGTCGAGTGATCCAGATGCAGGCGGTGGAACCCCGCCTCGCCCAGCGCCCAGACGCTCAGGGCCGTCAGCGCGCGGGAGGCGACACCCGCTCCACGGGCGGCGGGGAGCACCCAGTACGCGCACCCCGCGACACCGTCATCGAGATTCATCCCGCCCATGGCGATCCGCCCCAGCACCTCTCCGCCGCCGTGGGTGACCGCCCAGCTCGCGCCGGTCTCCTGCGCCCAGGCCTGACGATACTGATCGAACCACTCACGGACCTGGTCCTCGGAGGCGGGCTGGCGAGTGTGCCAGTGCCGGATCTCGGGGTCCCGGTAGGCAGCGAGGAAGACCGGCGCGTCGGAAGGCTCCCAGGGCCGCAGGAGCAGGCCGCCCGGGGCGGAGAGCGTCGGTTGCGGGCCGGCGGCAAGGGTGCCGGCGGGGATGGCAGGCGGCGTCGACAGAGCTGACCTCACGCCTCATCTTCTCCTGGCGGTGACGATCGGACAGACTGGCCCATTTTGTCACGCTTGGCCCAGTTTTGATCCCCGCGTACGGCCACCCCCATGGTCATCCCGCACTCCTCCACTTCGCAGGAGGTCGAGCCGGCGCCGTCAGATCCGCTGAGCACGGTAACGGGCCGCTTCGCAGGTCCACTCCAGGGTGGCGTGGGGGAGCGCGAGGTAGGCGCAGGCGACCTTGCTGGCCGCCCGGGCGCTGCCGTGGGACAGGCCGAGACCGCGGTAGACGGCGGGTAGCGCGCGTGCGGCGCGGCTCAGGTCGGTGGTGCGGGCGGCGATGCGGTCGATCACCCAGGAGACGGCCGCGTCGGGGGGCAGGCCGAGATGGTGCTGGGCGGCCAGGACGTAGTTGGACAGATCAGCCTCGTGCTCGTCCTTGTCCAACGTGAGGACGTCGTTGCACCAGACGGCCACGTCGTTGGCGGCGTCGGCGAGGTCGCTCCAGGCCGGCAGGCACATCAGGGACGCGGGCAGTTCGGTGCCGAGGACGGCCTCGCCCGCGTCGAAGATGAACGAGGCGGAGGCGACACGGCGATGGCGTGGGTAGTCGGCCAGCGGGCTGAATTGCCCGGTACGCCTGGTGCGGATCTCCCAGTGGGTGCTCTGGCGGTTGAGCTCCAGGTGGGCGCGGAACCGGCCGCGCCAGGCGGGGCCCATGCCCGCCGAGGTGACCTGCCAGAGCTGGGTGAAGGCGCGTTCCATGGGGTCGGCGTGCGCCGGCGCGTGATCGTGGTCGACCACGTGGAGCAGCCGGGTGTAGGTGTCGTCGATCTCTTGCGAGGTGGGGCGGAATCGTTCGTCCCAGTGGTCATCGAGCAGTACGACCCAGGTCAGCCATTGGGAGAACAGCACGAGCTTGTCGTCGCCGGAGTCGGTGAACACCCGCCCGGCCATGCGGTGGCCGTCGATGGCGGGCAGGTGCCGCGAAGCCTCGGGGTTACCGGCCAGCCCGGTCTGCCGAGCCCAGCTCAGCACCTGCTGCCCGGCGGCGTCGACGCGCGGGTGCATGCGGCACCGGCCGAGCAGGGCGGGGACTCGCTGGAGGAGAGGGTGCAGGTGCGGCCGGGCGTCGGCAGGCGCCGTCATGCGGCAGGAAGGCTGCCGAAGAGCAGGTTGCCGATGGCGCTGGGGTCGGCGGAGGTGTAGTAGTCACGCGCCGCCTGGAGCAGCTCGCCACGGCTCAGCGCGCCGTCGCCGTCGCGGTCGAGCGCGGCGAAGGCCTGCTCGCTGTCCTGCTCGGACCGGCCGAACGCCTCGTGGATCAGCTGGAACTCCTCCGCTTGTACGAGGCCGTCGCCGTCGGTGTCGGCCAGGGCGAGCACCGCGTCGATCGCCGGGCGGAAGATCGGCTCGAAGCGGTCGCCGTCGATGAACGAGGCGATCAGCGAGGAACGGTATTCGCCGGGGGTGATGCGGCTGTCGCCGTTGAGGTCGGCCGCGGCGGCGATCGTGTCCCAGAGGGCGTCGAAGGAGTCGGCCACGCTCCGGCCCTGTGTCCCCGCCGGCGAGGCGCCGAAGCCGACGAGCAGGCGGGCGCCGAGGCCCTGCAGGTCGTCACGGGTGATGACGCCGTTGCCGTCGACGTCGATGTGGGTGAACGACCGGTCAATCTTGAGGACCTGGAGATCGGTGGCCAATGCGCTGCCTTTCGTCGGTGAAGCGGGACTCCCGGCAGACACTCTATGCATCTCTTCGATCGCTATATGTAGCCGACACGTGACAAGATCGTTGCTCGGCGGCCGGACCAGCACGGGAAAGGATCAGTTGGGGAACCACGATCGGGATCGGCTGTCCAGGACGCGGGCGGGCGTCAGAAGGCGTTGACGAGCACGACGTAGGCGGCGGTGCCGATCCCGACGGGCAGGATCGTGCGGCGGCCGACGGCGAGGCTCGGCGACGAGCACCCGCACGGCCTCGCCGAGGCCTGGGCGCGGCTCGCCCAGGACGTGCCGAACCGGCGCTCCTCATAGCAGGCGGGCGAGCTCGGCGATGAGCTCCAGCTGGTCGAGCTGAGCGTCGAGGGACGGCGCCGCGAGGCGGCAGATGAGGTGTTCCGCGCCCGCCGCCGCATAGCGGGCCAGCGTGGCGGCCACCTGCCCGGCCGGGCCCGCGACCATCGCCTGGATCGTCCGCACCGTCTCGTACGGCAGGCCGTACGTGGCCCGGCAGTAGGCGTCGAGCTGCCGTTCTCCGCCTTCCACGTCGTCGGTGACCAGCACTGTGACGAACAGCGCCGGGGTGAGCGCGTCCACGGGGCGTCCCGTCGACGCGGCGGTGCGCCGTACCGCCGCGAGGCCCGTCCGGTAGTCGGCGGGATCGGGCGGGTAGGGCAGCCACCCGTCGTAGAGCCGCCCGGCGCGCTCCAGCGCCGACGGGCTCGCCCCGGCCAGCCAGATCGGCGGCCCGCCTGGCCGGTAGGAGGGCGTGCACTCGGGCAGTTCGTCGAAGCGCAGCACCTTGCCGTGGTAGGCCCGCTCGCCCGCCCACAGCGCCCGCCACAGGGCCACCGTGTCGTCCAGCCGTCCGAAGCGGCGCTCCCACGGCACCTCCGACACCGCGTACTCGATCTCGGACCGGCCGGGGAAGCCCGCGCCCACGGTGAGGAGCAAACGCCCGGCAGACAGGTGGTCGATGGAGGCGAGCTCCTGCGCGGCCGTGACCGGACGGCGGAAGGCGGGCAGCAGCGTCGCCGTGCCGAGCGTGACGCGCTCGGTCGCCGGTGCGAGGGCGGCGAGCATGGCCAGCGGTTCGACGCGCGGGCCGAGCAGGGTGTCGTTGGCCCACACCGAGTCGTAGCCGAGCCGTTCAGCGCGGACGCCGAAGTCGACCAGCCGCCGGGCGTCGTCCCACTGGCTGTGGTTGGTGGGGAGCAGAACCCCCAGTCGCGTGTTCATGGGACGGATCGTGCTCCCTCCCGGGAATGACGACAATTCCCTCAAAGGAATGAACGATCCGGCACACTGGACACGTGGACTTCCCCCATGCCCTGCGCTCGACCAGGCAGCGCCGCCGTCTCAGCCAGCTCGACCTCGCGCTGCGCGCGGGCACGACGCAACGCCACCTCAGCTTCATGGAGAGCGGCCGCTCCCGGCCCGGCCGGTCCATGGTGGTACGGCTCAGCGAGTCGATGGACCTGCCGCTCAGGGAGCGCAACGAACTCCTGCTCGCGGCCGGTTACGCCCCCGTCTACCCGCGGACCCCGCTGGACGACCCGGCCCTGGAGCACGTACGCACCGCGCTGCGGCACATCCTGACCGGGCACCTGCCCTATCCCGCGATCGTCGTGGACGCGCGGCACGACCTGGTGCTCGCCAACGACGCCATCGACCTGCTCACCGAGGGCGTCGCGGAACACCTGCTGCGCCCGCCGGTCAACGTGCTGCGTCTCTCCCTGCACCCGGAAGGCATGGCGCCGCGCATCGTCAACCTGGAGCAGTGGGCCCAGCACATCCTCGACCGCATCCCCCGGGACGACGAGCTGTATGAGGAACTGTCCGGCTACGTGCCGCACTCCGCGCCGGGCCCCGACCACGTGGGCTTCGCCGTCCCGGTACGGCTGCGCTCGGCGCGCGGCGAACTGCGGCTCACGACCACGATCACGACGTTCGCGACCGCGCTCGACGTGACCGTGGCAGAGCTGAAGCTGGAGGCGTTCCTGCCCGCCGACGCGACCACGGCGGCGCTGCTGGCCACGTGAGCCGCTGAACGGTCCGGCCCGCCGTTCCTCACGAGCGGTTTCTGGAGGAACCGCGCGGGGGAGCGGCGGTGCTCTCCCTGATGACGAGTTCGGTGGCGAGTTCGACGCGGCTCTGCGGCAGCGGTTCGCCGTTAGCCAGCGTCAGCAACATCGTGGCCGCCGCCTTGGCCATCTGGGTGAGGGGCTGGCGGATCGTGGTCAGCGGTGGGATCGCCCACCGCATCGGCGGCAGGTCGTCGAAGCCGATCACACTCAGCTCTTCGGGGATGCGCACGCCCAGCTCGCGGGCCGCGTGATAGGCACCGATGGCCTGACCGTCGTTGGTGGCGAAGATCGCGGTCGGCGGGTCGGGCAGGCGCAGCAGCCTTCGCGCCTGCGCCAGGCCGCCCTCGATGAGGAAGTCACCCCGGCCCACCAGCTCCGGGTCGGCCGCCACACCCGCCATGTCCAGGGCGGTACGGTAGCCGTCGAACCGTGCCCGGGCGGCCAGCGCGTAGTCGGGGCCGGTGATGATGGCGATGCGGCGGTGCCCCAGCTCCAGCAGGTGGCGGGTGGCGGCCAGGCCACCGTTCCAGTTGCTCGCGCCCACCGACGGGATGCCCTTGCCGGGGTCGTCGGCCGGATCCACCACCACGAGAGGGATCTCGCGGTGCGCGAGCTGCTCCCGCTCGGTCTCGGCCAGGCTGGAGAACACCGCGATCACCCCGACCCCGGTGGGACGGCGGCGCAGCACCCCCTCCACCCAGCCCCGGCCGGGGGCGGGGTCGTGCTGCAGCTCCGACACCCCCACCGTGAGCTGGTGCTCGTGCGCGACCTCCTCGACACCCTTGATGATCTCGATGGGGTAGTCGCCTTCCAACGCGTGGAAGACCAGCTCCACCAGGGCCGCCGAGATGGATCGGCGGCGCTGGCGCCGGTAGCCGTGCCGGCGGATGAGCTCTTCGACGGCGGCCCGGGTTTCGGACGAGACCTCCGAGCGGCCGTTCACGACCTTGGACACCGTCGCGGTGGAGACCCCGGCCAGCTCGGCGAGCTGGGCGATGGTGAGAGGGGACGGCTCCACGGTCATGGTCGCAGTCTAGCGACGCGATGACCACCGGCGAGCTCGAGAGTCCGCTGGAGGGTGGCCCGTTCTGACCGGTTCTCATGCGCCGGCGATAAGCTCACGGGTGATCAGCGCCCGGTTCGGGGGCATATGGCCCGACCGCCCCAGACGGATCCGGGCTGCACCGCTACGACCCCCGACGGCACGTTGATCGGCAAGCTGCCGCTGCCCGGATCCTGCCCACCTGTCA
Organism: Nonomuraea insulae; assembly: GCF_042656245.1. NCBI lineage: Bacteria > Bacillati > Actinomycetota > Actinomycetes > Streptosporangiales > Streptosporangiaceae > Nonomuraea > Nonomuraea insulae. The sequence continues at coordinate 5,724 of NZ_JBHSPA010000047.1, read as the reverse complement.
GACCAAGGAGTAACCGTGACCGACTTGTCGCCCACATCCCCGCAGCAGGAGATCGCCCGCGATCTCCAGGTGAGCGCGTCCTTCGACGTGCTGCAGGAGATCGAGCGCCGGGTGGCCTTTCTCGCCGACCAGCTGACCTCCACGGGTATGCGCTCGTTGGTGCTGGGCATCAGCGGCGGTGTGGACTCCATGACCGCGGGCCGGCTGTGCCAGCTCGCGGCCGAGCGAGTCCGTGCCGCCGGGCAGGATGCGACGTTCTACGCGATGCGGCTGCCCTACGGGGACCAGGCTGACGAGAAGGACGCGCAGCTGGCGCTGGAGTTCATCCGGCCGGACCGGAGCCTGACCGTCGATGTGAAGCCCGTCAGCGACGCGGCGCTGGAGGCGGTGCTGGCCGGCGGCGTGGTCTTCCGCGACGCGCACCACCAGGACTTCGTGCGCGGCAACATCAAGGCCAGGCAGCGCATGATCGCCCAGTACACGGTGGCGAACGCGCACCAAGGCCTGGTGGTCGGCACCGACCACGCCGCCGAGGCGGTCTCGGGCTTCTTCACCAAGTTCGGCGACGGCGCGGCCGACGTGGTTCCGCTCACCGGCCTCACCAAGCGGCGTGTGCGGGCCATGGCGCAGGCTCTGGGGGCGCCGTCCGTGCTGGTTCACAAGACCCCGACCGCGGACCTGGAGACGCTCAACCCGGGCAGGCCCGATGAGGAGGCGCTCGGCGTCACCTACGACGACATCGACGATCTCCTGGAGGGCAAGCCGGTCGACGAGGCCGCCTTCGCGACCATCGTCCACCGCTACCGGCTCACCGAGCACAAGAGGCAGCCGCCGATCGCCCCCTGAGCCTCCAGGATCCGGCACCCCCGCCCGCGGTTTGCGCAGGGTGATGAACGCCGTCCCGCCGCGCGCCTCGACCTTGCGCGATTTCACGAAGACTCCGGCGTACGGCAGCCCATATCGTCCTGAGATCTCGCCTCCGCGGACAACAGCGGGAGGGGAGCCGGTGGATGCGCGGGGGTGTTCATGGTGAAATGCGCGCAACGGATCGTGGTCGGCGGAGCGGACGAACTGCCGGCGTGGTTGCTCGACGGCATGTTCCGGCTCCGCCACGAGGTGTTCTACGAACGTCTCGGCTGGGACGTCGACAGCCTCGACGGCAGGGAACGCGATTTCTACGACGACTGCGATCCGGTTTATGTGATCAGTTACGTGGAGGGCTGCCAGGAGGTCACCGGATGTTGCCGGCTGCTGCCCACCGACGGTCCGTACATGTTGCGCGACGTCTTTTCCGAGATGTTGCACGGCGGCCTGGCTCCTTGCGATCCGGCCGTCTGGGAGCTCAGCCGACTGGCCACCGGGCGCGCCTGGTCGCGTAACGCGGCGGGCGGTCTCGGCCCCCTTGCCCTCGCGCTGCTCTGGGAGGCGTTCCGCTGGGTCGATCAGCACGGTGACACCGTGGTCGCGGTCTCCAGCGTGGCCCTGGAACGCAGCGCGAATGCCACCGGCGTGAGCACCCGGCGCCTCGGTGGCGGCAGAGCGATGCGCATCGGCAGGCTTCTCTGCTCCGCCTACACCACGTCGACCAGGGATTTCCTGGAGAACGCGCTTCCGGCGCCCGAAGGGGAGACGCATTGCCACGGTGGCTGAGGACGTTCCTCCGAATCGGTGTCGGAACCGTCTTCACGCCCAGACGAACTCCGGGCGGACGCCGCGTCCGATGAGGTCCTTGCCGACAGACTTCAGGTCGAGCATCGCCGACACGTTCGGCACCGCCGACGATGTCCAGCAGGACTCCAGGTCGGTCATCAGCTGGGTCAGAATGCGCCGGAACTCCAGCGACAGTTCCGGCTCCGCCGTCGAGGGCTCGAAGTGGTGCACCTCGGGCAAGGTGATGGGCGCGCCGCTGTAGCTCCACTCATCACCGACCTTGATCAGCCGCTTTCCTACGTAGAGTTCCTTGAACAGGTAGTAGTGCGCGTGGCTCGTGTTCACACCGGTGGGCGAGTCGGGCGAATCGGGTACGCCTTCTCCCTCGCTCTTGATCCGGTCGATCGTCTCGATCGCGTCGGCGACGGTCCGGATCGGCCGCGCGAGGCGGACCTTCACCGCGCGGGCGTTCGGATCGATCGCGGGATTGGTCTCCCGGAACGTCTCGATGATCGTGTCGTAGAAGGCGCCGATCGTCGGCGGCGGCTCCGCCAGGCGGGCGACGGGGGGAAAGTCTGGCTGCTCGATCTGCATGAACACCGCGATCTGGTCCTTGACCAGCGGTTTGAGGTCGATCGGCAGTGTCTGCGGGATGCCGCCGGGGAGCTCGTCCGCCGGGTAGACGGGCAGGAAATCCGTGTGGGTCACCGACGGCCTGCCGCCGACCGCCGTGAGCAGGTTCCCCGCCAGCGCGAAGTGATCCATCTCCTGCCTGACTATCCGATATGAATTCCTTTATGCTGTCTGTCCGCATTCTGCTCGGCGGGCCGCCAGTGTTACAGGCGACACACCCAAAACCACAGCTCACAGCCTGTACGACAGCACCCTGGCCGATCCTGTTATCTGTTTGAGATCTTCTCTTCTATCCCCGTTTCGCTCCTCTGACCGGGCAACCGCCCGGCCGTGGAACAGGGACAGAAGGGCTGTAAATGCGCCGAGTCGCGCTCCCCGTTGTCAGCGCCGCCGCCACCGCGCTCCTCCTCACGCCCATCACCACCGGCCCGGCCGCAGCCTGGGCCGCAGCGCCGGCAGGCAGCGCCCCGATGTGCGTGGCCGTCTGGCAAACCACGGGAAGGATCACCAAGACCGGATATGCCCGCAATGACTGCAACACCCGGATTCGACTGAAAATCAAATGGGCCCGCGGGACCGACAGCGACTGCCAGACCGTCGACCCCCGCCAGACCATCTCCTCCCAGGTGCCACGAGGCGTCCGCTCCTTCGACGGTGCCGACACCTGCTGAAGCGCCGAAAAGGCCTCCGCCCCGGCGGCACTGTTGGCGAATTGCGCTGGGCCGCCCCCTGGGCCGTACACCTTCCTCCTGGTGTGCGGTCCGAGGGGCGGCCCGTTCCTCGGTGTTACGTATGGGGCGACGAGCGGACAGCCGGCGCGTCCCACCTAGTAGGAGAGGCTCACTGCTCGGCCAGTTCGTCCATGTTCTCTAGCAGCTGGTCGTCGGCGACGTAGTCGGCGGGCTCGTCCGTGTGCTTGCGGCGTTCGACATTGACTCTGATGTCGCATTTGACTTCGATGCGGACGTGGGAAGAGCGGTATACCGGGCCGGTGCCGCACACCGTGACCCTGCTCGGCGCCTGGTGATCGTCGGCCATGGCCGCGCCGGAACCCGTGATCGCCCCGGTCGTGAGCAGGGCGATGGCGACGGCGCATGCCCCGCCCATCTGACGTGCCTTCATGTTGCACTCCTCTAGTTCCTGAGATCCGATCCGGTTCGATCGAAGTCACAGAAAGTCATATTCCAACTACTTAAGGTAGTCATGCTGTCCGATGTCTCTGCATATCGGAAAGGTTCCTCTATGGGGCGATTTGATCCACTCCGCCGCATCCGACACAGGTATCATCCGCGTCGCGGGCGCACCGGCAGGGTGAGCCCGTGCGGGCCGCTCAGACGCAAGGACGGCTCGTCCGCGCCGTCAAAGCGGGGAGCCGGTTGGTTTCAGCATGGGCACCAGGAACTGCCGGGCCACCGCGGCCAGTTGCGCGTCGTCGTCGAGGTCGATGACGTGGCTGGGAGTCGCCAGGAAGGAGGCGGAGATCCGGACCATCATCTCGGCCACGAGGTCGGTGTTCAGGTCGCCGGAGACGTTGCCCGCGCGTTGCTCGTGGCGGAGCTGGCCGGCGACGAACCGGCGCACGGTGGCGAGGGTCTGCCCCCCGTCGGCGATCATGGAGGGCACCAGCAGGTCCGGTTCCGTGGCGATCAGACCGCCGATCAGCGGGTTGTCGCGGATGGCGCGTAGCGAGCTCACAAAGCCCAGGACCACGCGATCGGCGGCGGTGCCGGCTTGTTCGATGTCGATGAGGAACTGGTCGAAGTATCGGCGGAACTCCCGGCGTACGACATGTTCGACCAGCGCGTCCTTCGTGGCGAAGCGCCGGTAGACCGTGATCCGCGAGACTTTGGCCCGCCGGGCGACGTCCTCCATGGTGGACCGCCTGATTCCCATCCGGCAGAACTGCTCATATGCGGCGTCGAGTATGCGGGCACGGAGCTCGTCGGTGTCGTCGACCCGTCCGACGGCATCAAGGTATGCGCGTTCGAGCAACGACTCTGAGGTCGACGGCGTCATGAGGCCCGACAACGCGGATTCCACGATCACCTCCTGTAGTTGATTCTGCCTCATCCCCCAACACCCGCCGAAGGCCGCGGGATCACCGACGCCGACCTCGACGGCCTGCGCAACATCTGCCGCTGCGGCACCTGCTTCCGTATCCGCGAAGCCATCGAGGCCGGCGCCGGGAACATGTGAGGCAGCGCTCGCCGACAGGCGGCGAGCGCTGCCTCACATCGCGTTACGTGTGGTCCTTGTCCTTGTTCCAGTTACAGGTCGGGTAGCTGGAGCCGCGGATGGAGCTGAAGTTGTCTTCGGACATCCACCCGTACGTCCTGGTCCCCTTGACCCGCCCGTAGACCCAGAGGTTGCCGTGGGAGTTCTTTCTCCAGCAGTTGAAGTAGAGCACCTGGCCCCTGTGCATCCGCTTCACGTTGCAATCGTTCATGAGCGGCTTGTTCTTGAGGTTGTAGGACCCCTTCATGACACCGAAGCCGTCGTCCAGATTCGGGCCGCTGGCCGGGATCGATATGCACGGGACCGAGGAGGTCGCGGCCTGGGCGGCCGGGGCACTCGCCAAGGCCAGGCTCGCGATCGCGCCGGCGGTCGCGAGCACTGCCGTGGAGGACTTGCTCAAAAGACGCATATGGATTCCCTCTCCGTTGACTCCTACTTTCGGAACCGGCCTCTCGGAGAGTGTGAGCCCCGCCGTGTTGAGGATCTGTTGAGGATGTGTTGGCTCCTGTTCGGATGTGTCCGCGGCGTCCTACCGATGACCTGGCGCCAGGGTGAAGTCGATCTCGAAGGAGCGGTTCCAGGGGAACCTGACGTCGTCGATCGTCCAGTCCGGTGCGAACCCGTGCAGGATGGGCTTGAGCCTTTCGTGCGCCGCGACGGAGTCAGGCTCGCCGGCGCGGACGATCGCCTGGTAGCCGTAGTCCTCGGTCAGGCGATGCAGGAGGAGGCGGCGGGCGGCGGTGCTGTCGAGGGTGTTCTCCCGGGTGCCGACGACGGTCGCCACAGCGGCCGCGACCACCGAGCCGATCGTGTTGCCCGCGGTGTTCCAGCCGCCGTAGGCGAGCAGCCGGTCCACGAGCCCTTCCGCCCGCAGCGCCTCGACCAGGGCAGGGTCGCCGCCGTTGGTGTGGCGGACGTCGGCCAGGGCGACGGGCGCGCCGGATTCGCGGACCGCCCGGACGGTCGCGGCGACCGCGGCGGGGTCCGGGCTGGGCGGGTTGCCGCACCAGTCGGTACGGCCGGGGTCGGGGGTGTGCAGGACGAGGGCGACGTCGGCGTCCTGGCCGGGTTCGGCCACGTGGGCGCCGGCGGCGAGGCTCTGCCTGCGGGCGCCGGCTCCTGCGGGCAGGCTCTCGTAGGCGGCGTCGATGTCGAGCCCGGCCGGGTCGCCGCTGACCACGCTGAAGCGGATGGGACGGCCGTGAC
>NZ_JBHSPA010000046.1:0-562 GCF_042656245.1 Nonomuraea insulae | reverse complement strand
CTCCGGAAACTCCAACTTCCAGTGGAAGTAGCGATCGGTCTGGGCCCATTTCTGGGCGTCCTGGAACCATCGCGTCTGTGCCACGTCGTCCCATTTCTCATCGTCTTCGAGAGCGGTCGCTATTCGTTTGTAGGCATCACTTGGGAGGTTATCGAGACCAAACTGTTCAGCCGTGTGGACGTTCGCCATCCCCTCCAACCGTCGACGGAGCTTGTTCCGCTCGAACTCGTCGTACTTGGCCTCCATCTCCTTGACATCGGCGAGATCCTGGTTCTCGATGGCGATGAAGTCCTGATAGATCCGCATCAGCTGCTCGATGGTTCCCTTTCGAGCCACACCGAAGTCCGCGAGCGTCGCGTTCTGCCCGCCGCCGCCGGCATCAGATTCCAATTCCTCAATTTCCTCGATGTCACTACCGACCAACGAGTTCCCTGTTTTCAGGTGGTGATCTAGGAACGCGAGCGGCTGTTCAGCCGCGAGTGTCCGGAGCCAGAGCGACACCTTCGCGAGCTCGACGGCCAGCGGATTCAGGTCGACGCCGTAGATACAGCGCTGGGCGACC